>JAZREB010000311.1:0-2639 GCA_045660585.1 Faecousia sp.
TGAGCTTATCGGTGGGGGACAGGTACTGCTGGGCGATCTGTACACCCAGCTCATACATACGTGTGTGACCTCTGGGGGCGTAGTAGCTACTGAGAATATGGCTCTTTTGTCTTGCGTCCATGGGTATACCTCCTGTTTATAATAGATTGTTATTATTTAGATATGTATAGGTACTCTCCGGCACCAGATGTTTGATATGGGGGAGTTGGGTGCGAACTTGACTTGCACTGACAGGCTGACCCCTCTGTTCCAGTCGGGGGATCTCAATGAGGGGGATGGGGAGGGCTTCCTTGAGAGCTCCATTATACTGCTCTGTGAGAGGAGAAAGGGGCTCCGTGCCCACAAATCGGCAGGTGATGCCGAAATGGGGGATAAAATGCTTGGCAAACACGGCGATATCCAAATCGCAGTGGGCCTGTGCCTTATCCCGATCCTTTAAAAAGTAGGTGGGGAAGGTGGCGGATGAAATGAGATAAGGCCCCGTGGGGAGAATTGTGACATTCTTAAGGTGGGCGGTTCCTGCTTTTGCCATCTCCATGCGGTCGTAGGCGGAAAATCGGCTCTTATCCTCAGACAGCAGGAATACATATAGATGGTCGCATTCCTTTGCGGCGGTTTCGATCAGATACTGATGTCCCAGAGTGAAGGGATTGCAGTTCATCACCGCACTGCCGATCTTGCCACTTGTGCAGGGACGGGGAAGGGCGCGGAGAAAGGTGCCGATCCCGTCACGCCTGTCCTCCATCAAGAGAACCTCCGTGGTTTGGGCAATGGGATAGAAAAACAGGGATTGGAACTGATATTTGTTCTTGGGCTTGGTGTAGAGGAACAGGTGCTTGTGTCCCGCCCTCAGTGCGGAGTCCCGGAGGGCGGTTATAAGGGTGGCGGTCAGACCTTCTCCCTGATAATCGGGATCTACGGCAATGTATTTGAGAATATGCTCCTGCCGTGCCCCTGTAGCCACGAGACGATCCTGATCCCAAATCAGTACGGTTTCTTCCCCGGGAGCTTCCGGTTCCAGCCCTGCAAGGTGCAAAAGGGAGAGATATTGGCTCAGAGTATCTCCGTGGAGGTTCTTTAAGGTCTCGGTATACATCATATCCCTCCTGTGTTAAATCTTTCCAATGGATTTAAGTGTTTTTTACTATTATACTATCAAAAATAAAATCTTACAAGAGGGAATATTTTTATTGCTTTTTTGACAATTGTGTTATACAATATTAGCGGATTGTTATAGAACAATAGGGAGGGAAACTATGAAGATCGTAAAAACAGCATCTGCGGGCACCTTAGAGTCCAGCGATGTGTATGTAGAAGTATCCCCTAAGAACGAGGGGATCGATTTGGAGATCGACTCCGTGGTATACGCCCAGTTCGGCGATGCCATTCGGGAGACGGTTTTGGATGTATTGCAGGAATGCGGAGTAGACAGTGCTTCTGTCCGTGTGGCTGATCGGGGAGCACTGGAATGTGTCCTCCGTGCCAGAGTGGAGACTGCTCTTTTCCGTGGAAAGGAGGAAGGCTGATGCGCCGTTCTATGCTGTTCCTGCCGGGCAATAACCCCAATATGCTCATCAACGGCAATTGCCTGGGCTCCGACGCGGTAATTTTTGACTTAGAGGATGCGGTGGCTCCCGACCAGAAGGATGCCGCCCGTATTCTGGTTCGCAACACTCTGCGGTATATGGATTTCCGTGGCTGTGAACGGATCGTACGGATTAACTCCATCGGCACCCCTTATTGGAAAGAGGACTTAAAGGCTCTGCTTCCCTATAAGCCCGACCTGATCCTCCTCCCCAAAACGGAGAGTGCACAGGATATTTTGACGATCGATAGCTATATGACAGAACTGGGCTCCGAGGTAGGGGTCATGGCACTGATCGAGACGGCTCTGGGTGTGGAAAACGCTTTCCAAATCGCCTCAAGCTCCAAGAGATTAAAGGCTCTGTTCTTAGGCGCAGAGGATCTCACTGCAGATCTGCGCTGTAAGCGTACCAAGGAGGGCAGAGAGATCGAATATGCCCGCCACCGTCTGGTGGTTGCCGCCCGTGCAGCGGGTGTGGATGTGTACGATACCCCCTTTACGGATGTCAACGATGACGAGGGCATTGTCACCGATGCAACCTACGCCAAGGCTCTGGGCTTTACGGGCAAGGCCTCCATCTCTCCCCGTCATGTAGAGGTCATTAACAGTGTATTCAGTCCCACTCAAAAGGATGTGGACTATGCCTACGAGGTTATGGAGGCCATCGCCCTTGCTAAAGAGCAGGGAAAGGGCGCCATCTCCCTCCACGGCAAGATGATCGACGCACCTATCGTCACCCGTGCAGAGCAGACCATTGCCATGGCAAATGCTCTGGGTATGAGAAGGGGGGACTTCTAAGATGAGTAAATTAGTCAACACTATCAAAGAAGCCGTAGCCCTCTGTGGGCTGAAGGACGGCATGACCGTTTCCTCCCACCATCATCTGCGAAACGGTGACTTTGTTCTCAATATGGTGATGGAAGAGGTTGCCGCCGCCGGTGTCAAGGATCTGACGGTGAATGCAAGCTCCCTTTTCGATGCCCATGCTCCTCTGCTTGACCACATTGAAAACGGTGTGGTAACGGGGCTGTCTGCGGACTATATTTCCGCAGGG
>JAZREB010000312.1:0-1033 GCA_045660585.1 Faecousia sp.
CGCCGTATACAAGGGATCGGTGCTCGAAGCAAGCTATGAGTACGACGATCTTGGTCAGCTGACAAGAGAAAACAATAAGGCAGCGAATAAGACATACGTTTATACCTACGATGACAGGGGCAATATCACTTCCCGTAAAACGTATGCGTATACTACGGGCACGCTCGGAACACTGCAGGACACCGATACCTACACGTATTATCAGCAGTATGACACCGAGATGTGGGGAGACGTGCTGAAAAGCTATAACAACACAACATTCAGCTATGATGAAATAGGCAATCCCACAAAATACCTCATCAAAGAGCAAGAATATACCCTGGTTTGGTCGCAGGGAAGACAGCTGTCAGAAGGTAAAATAGATACCGAAACAAAGTTCCGTTATTTCTACAACTCGGACGGACTGCGTACCCGAAAGATCGTCGGCAGTACAATTTACGACTACTACTGGAACGGTTCTCAGCTTGCCATGATGACCATCACAAGCGGAACAACCGTTAAGACTCTAAAGTTCTATTATGATGCACAAGGTGTTCCCTTCTACCTCGATTACAACGGCACAGGATATTACTATGTCACCAATCTGCAAGGCGATGTAGTAGGGCTGTCTACTTCAAGCGGCATCGTAGCATACTATGAATACGACGCTTGGGGCAGAATTACCGCCTACAGCGGCCTTGGCAGCACCGACTACTCTGCCATTACCGATAACCCTCTGCGCTACCGTGGCTATATTTACGATAACGAGACGGGCTTCTATTATCTGCAGAGTAGGTATTATGACCCGGCGATCAGACGGTTTATTAATGCGGATAGTTATGCTTCCACCGGTACGGGGTTGCTTGGTCATAATATGTTTGCATATTGTGAGAATAATCCGGTAACAGGCATTGATCCTTATGGTGAATGGACATTTTCATTTGGGTTTAATTTTTCATTGGGAATCTTTGGTAGTGGAGTTAGTTTGGGTATAGGATTATCTTGTGATTCGGAAGGAATGGTTGCTGTTAACTGGTCGTATTCAAAATCGTCT
>JAZREB010000313.1:0-7465 GCA_045660585.1 Faecousia sp.
CCGGGATGCTCTGTATAAATTTCATTCTCTTCTGCAAGTCGATCATAATATTCCCCGGCAAGGCGAGTCTCAATTGCAGTAGCAGGATCCTCTCCTGTATAATCCAGTTCGTAGATCAAATGCACGATCAATTCTCTGACATTGGAACGAGTCATATAGTTACTCCTTATGTATTATGTGCTGTAAGCAAATTGGATGTGACAGCTCAAACTGACAGAATTGATCATCAATGTGAACTGTCACAAAACGTCAAATCGGAATAATAAGAATCAGGCCTTGCCCTTAGCTGTCTTAGGAACAGCAATACCGCTGACATTAACGTTAACACATGCAGGACGCGTGCCGGACATGTTGGTAACTTCTTCTGCAATGGCTTCCTGTACGGCTTTAGCAACAGTCATGACAGAAGAACCCATCTTAATAACCAGGTTGCAGGAGATTGTCATGCCCTCTTCGCTGAACTTGACGTCGATGCCCTTGCGGAAGTTCTTTTTGCCGAGGATGTTTCCAATGTCTAAAGTGGACCCTGCGGTGAGACCGTATACGCCTTCTACCTCACGAATTGCGATAGCTGCAATAGATGCGATGACTTCCTGAGAAATCATAACAGAGCCATTGTCTGCTTCCTGTACTAAGTATCCCTTTAAATCTGCCATTATAAACGACCTTCCCTTCTGATTCGCAGCGAGGCTGCATTTTCTCACATATATTGTATCACATTTTTTTGAATTTAACAATAGTTTTTTCAATTCTCTTTGCAAGGAATATGGGAATCTATAAAAAAACTGCCATAGCATTGATTCTATGGCAGTTTTTACAGTTATTCAACGCCGAATATGCGGATATCCGATAAAGAATATTCTGTCTGTGCCATAACAATATCTGCAAGGAGTGAAACATCTCCCTGCTGAAGACCTTCTTCCGGCATAGCTACAGCTACGGATATTCCCTCTTCACTGATGTAAGCTACACAATCGGTATAGCCTTTGGCAATAACAAGGCTTTCAATTTGAGATTCTGCAAGGGCTTCGGATATAATGGATTCTAACTTTTGGCTGCTCTGGCTGACATCCTCATCTTCTGCATATGCCATAGCCTCCTGCAAGAGCGTTACGGCTTCATCTCGGGCATTTTGCCGGGATAATCGCATTTGGGCAAAATAGGAATCCTGATTCGTCTCGGTGTTTGCTGCTTCGATAACGGTATTTAAATCATCCTGCAACACCAATGTTGACTCTCCCATAATTTTATCTGCATCTAAGACGTCGGTTAAATCTACTGATTTATTTTCGTACAACCAATTCAGATAAATACCTCCGCATATGACTACCATGACAAGGGCAATAATCGCGTTTCGTTTCCAAATCTTCATAGACATTCCTCCGTTACTTCATTTTCAGAATTGTAATATTATGACTGCTCAAATTGGTTAAGGCTGATACAGCCTGTGTCAGCTGTAGCTTGATCTCCGCATCCCCTCCTCCATCACAGACGATCAAAGCTCCCTGAAAAACGGGATAGTCCCTGCTTGTTACTATCGGTTCATCATATGAATTTCCTTGAGAGATTATCACTGTTTTTTCTGACTCTTCTGCCGATGTGCCGGAGTCCGAAACGTCAGATTGTGTTGTGCGGTCATACTGATAATGGAGTCTTTCACTTTCTCTGACCGTTAGAATCACTTTAACCTCCCCTACCCCGTGGATCTGTGATAGGATATCGACCAGGCGCTTTTCCATTTCAATTTCGTATTCTTCAAGAGAGGTGTCGGTTCTTATGGAATCCATAGGCTCTGCCTTACTTTCTTCACGGCTCCCGGGTAAAAGTAGAAGCCCGATTCCAATCAGTAATATCAAAACAAAATATTTATATTTTTTGATCATTGGTATAAGTGTATTAAAAATTTTATCCCATTTTATCATACAAGTCCCACCTTTGATTTTCGGGTGCGATCCCAAGATCGTTTGTAATATATTCCAATAAAATTCTCTTTTGTTCCCCTGACAGAGCACCAACGATCCGAATACTATGGGGTGCCGGATACCCTTCTGCAGACAAACCAACTTCTACAGTAATTTCTGCCCCTATGGATTCAGCTTTCTTTTGTACATAATCTTCGGTGACGGATTTCACCTGTGTTCGTAGCTTGTCTTGATATAACGACTCATAATCTTGTGTCTGAAATTCTTCCCGGAATATATTGCCGATCTCTTCTCCCAATTCATCGATTTTTAAGGAAGCTACCGGTTTCAGTAATACCAAAATGATCAGAATTCCCATAGAAATTTGCAAAATTCGATTGATCCTCTCATCTTTTATAATATTTATTACCAGCACACCAATGAGAGCGGTTGCAGTTAATGCGGTTATATACGTAATAATACTATTCAAGGATTTGTCACCTTCAAATAACATACTCCGGATATCATAAGCAGTGCGCTACAGGTGCCGGTCATAGCAAGTAAAAGACCCATAGCCGTAGAAATGTGTTTTAACATAGCGGTATGTTCTTTCATAGCGATGGCTCCCGAACATGCGGCAGTTATTTTAAGTATTAGATATTGGATCCCTACTCGAAGAAAAGGAACTACAGTTATTCCGAGAACAGCTAATAATCCCATGACACCTATAGAATTTTTAATAGCCGATGCACCTGTAAGAAGGCTTTCCGAAGCATCGGAAAGAATTCCTCCAACAACAGGTACCATACCGGATACAGCGGATTTTGTAGTTTTTAGTGCAAGTGCATCTGCACTGCCACTTATAACACCTGTTAAGCTAAGAAATATGGTGAAAAGATATAGCAAGATCCGCATGCATTTCTCCATAAGCCATGATAAGAACTGCCGTAATTCTCCCAAGAGACTGTTTTGAAAAGCCACCTCACCGGCAACCAAAACAAGGTAAAGATAAATACAAGGGATCAATAATTTAGTGATTATACGCATTAGTAATTGCGCAAATAATGCTGTTATCCCATGAAGACCACCGGCGGTAATAGGATTGCCGGAAATTGCCATAGAAGAAGCCATAATCGGCAATAGTACAGCGCTATAATCCGTTAGTTCTCGGATGGTATCCTCGGATAAACGTATCATAGACCCTAAAGGGCCTAATGTTGCACCGAATATGCCCAATACCCCCACGATCAGGACAATATTTTTACGCGTACTCAGGGAATTGCAGATTCCGCATAATAATGTGATCATTAAAACAGCAGCCGCTGTTCGTAAGCCTTGGCGCAATCCATCGGTGCTCTTTCCCAGAGCAGATGTAAAAATGGAGACTACCGCATCAACGAATTGAAGATTGTCGGGGTCTATATCTGTTAATAAATCTTCGGTGTCATCCGGAAGTTCATCTATAAGTAACGATTCATCGGTATCTATGGGTTCTTCCTCATTTATTGCACGAACAGGTGTAATGCAAAGGAGAAGGATAGCAACAAATAGAAATATTTTTCTCATGATTCTCCTCCAAGACTCCCCAGTAAGGAGATCACACTTCGGAATAAAGGAAGAGAAAGATAAATGCAGAAAACAGATCCGGCCGTCTCTATCATTTTTCCGATGGCATTTTGTCCGGAATCACTACAGATATTTACACAAATTTGCGTCAGGAGTCCGATGCCGAGACATTTCAAGACAGGCTCGAACAAGTCAGCATCTAAGCCGGTAAGATCTCGTAATTCTTCTATAAACTCTATAATAGGCCGGAATAGATTCAGGAAGAAAATGCCGATTAAAATCCCGGCGCCTAAACCTAACAATAGGGAAAGTTCTCCGCAATGCTTTTTCAGAACGGTTGAAAATATGACGGCAAACAGTCCGATTACTATGATTTGCAGTAGCTCTTGTATCAAAAATGAAACAGCTCCTTTACCAAATCAAATAGCTGTGCGATTTTCTGCACCACAATTAACAGCACCACTACCAGCCCGGCAAGGGTTGTCATTGTTGCTTGCTCTTCTCTGCCGGAACGAACAAGGACCTGGTTTAAAATGGATACAATAATTCCTACAGCGGCAATTTTGAAGATCAGATCAATATCCATATTATAACATCAATATGATCAAGGCAGTTCCCGCACATGCACCCAATAAAGTATAGCTTTTTACCATCTGCTTTTTATCCTCCTGATAAGTGTTAAGAATTCGCTCCATTCTTTGCGTACTGAGGATCATCATTCGGTTTTCCCCTTCCGGATCGAATTGACCCAAAGTTGTGCTCCATTCGATTAGAGCCATAAGTCCGTCTTGAGGAAGACTGAGTCCTTTCGTTTTCTGAATGGCTACTTCATGGGCTCTGTGACGGGGGGCTCCTGCTGAAATAGATTCACTGAGGTGTATAAAGTAAGTCCCTGCCGGACCTTTTAACTGCTGGCCCACAACAGTTAGTAATTTGGGAATCGATAAAAGAGTATAGTTCATCTGACAACGAACCAATTCCATTCCGCGTATAATCTCTCTCAGTTGAGATATTTGGGTATAATATTGTCGTGTCTTTGCATATCCGAGGGCTGTTGCACTACTTAAAACCATGATCCCACCTAAGATGCGGAGCATTTGCGCAATTCCTCCCTATGAATTTCTCGATTCGGCAAAATATAAAACAGATGATCAAATACCCCACTATCTAAAAGCAATCGATAAATCGGTCTTGCATGCAGATCGAAAACACCGCTCCCATGTGCGGTTGCTATAAACTTGACACCGCAATATCCACCCCGAATCATAGCTTTTACGTCTTCCTCGGAAGTAATCTCATCTACTGCGATCCAAGTTGGACCCATGGTTCTAATTAACATATCCATCGCCTCCGCTTTGCGAATGCCGGACATAATATCTGTGGTGGGTCCCAAGTCGAACTGAGGAAATCCCTCTAAAGTTGCCGCTAATTCCAAACGTTCGTCTATAACTGCTATGCGTTCATGATATTTGGTGCTAAGCTGAAATATAATATCCCTTAATAAGGTTGTTTTCCCCCGTCCCGGTGGCCCCATGCAAAGAACAGAAACAGAGTTGCTCCAGAGAAAATCTGCAACTGACCGACCAAATCCGGGAACATTTCTGGCAATACGGATATTGATGGAGGAAATATCACGAAGAGTGCGAAGTTTTCCCTCCTTATAAACTCCCATTCCACAAATCCCCATACGATGCCCACCGGGAAGGATCAAGAATCCTCTATGTAACATCTCCATAACTCCATGTGGAGAACGCTCGGTGCTGCGGTCAATAATCTCTGTAATGATATCTTCATCTGCATATAGCGGAAGCTGATAATAAACTTCTCCTATAGAGAGCTGAATTTTACGACCTTTCATAATACGGATTTCTTCTATTTGGTTAAGGTCATTCATGTAGATCCTCAAATTTCCGGGAAGTACGGATAAAAGTTGATTCATTTGTTCCGACATGGGCATCCCTCCTACAGTAATCTATGCAGAAACTGTTAACATTAGGACAATCTTTCTATAAAGAAAACGGTGAGTGAATCTGCAAGCATACAGACTCACTCACCGTAACGCATAAATGAGATATTGGTTATTTTACATTCTGAGGGATCTTATAAGTGGGGACGATTTTTTGTACAAGATCGCGAATGTCCTCACAATTATCCTCACAAGCTGTTTGAAGCTCTTGAAGCTGACGAAGGAAAACCTTTTGATCAATGTCAAGGGGGCTACCGATATGGATCATATCATTTGCGGTATTTTGCAGTCCCTCTTCGCTCATAAGGATCTCTTCGTAGAGCTTTTCGCCGGGACGGAGTCCGGTATATTTAACCTCGATGTCGACATCAGGCTCAAAACCGGATAATTTAATAAGATTACGTGCAAGATCATCGATACGAACAGGCTCACCCATATCCAATACGAAAATTTCACCACGCTGAGCATAAGCACCGGCTTGAAGAACAAGAGATACAGCCTCGGGGATCGTCATAAAGAAACGAATGATGTCCTTGTGCGTGACCGTGACAGGTCCGCCGGATTCGATCTGCTTCTTGAAAAGAGGAATAACGCTACCGTTACTGCCTAAGACATTGCCGAAACGAACTGCAACAAAACGAGTATCGGAAAGGTTTGCCATAGTCTGTACGATCATTTCGCAGATACGCTTAGATGCGCCCATAATATTTGTGGGATTAACTGCTTTATCTGTGGAAATGAGGACGAAGGTTTTGGTGCCGTAACGGTTGGCGGCCTCGGCAACATGATATGTACCGAATACGTTATTCTTTATAGCCTCATTGGGCCTGTCCTCCATAAGAGGAACGTGCTTATGGGCCGCGGCGTGGAAGACGATCTCGGGTTTAAAGGTTTTAAAGAGGAGGTCCACACGCTTCTCGTCACGGACAGAGCCAATCTGAGCAGAGACTTTCAGATCGGGATAATTCCGACGAAGTTCCTGCTGAATATCATAGGCATTATTCTCATAAATATCGAAAATAATAAGATTAGAAGGAGAAAGTCTTGCAATCTGGCGGCAGAGCTCACTGCCGATGGATCCACCACCGCCTGTTACCAAAACAGTTCGATTGCTGATATAATCTGCGATCTGAGTAATATCAACCTGGACGCTGTCACGACCCAGAAGGTCCAGAACATCTACGTCGCGGATCTTTTGGATGTTGACCTCACCATTGGCTAACTGGAATACACCGGGAAGGATCTTCATTCGACATCCTGTTCCCTTGCACATTTCCAGAATCTCTTTACGATCCTGCTGAGTAGCGGTAGGAATGGCAAAAACAATCTCTTCTACGTGATACTCTTTTGCCATCTTTTCGATTGCGGTACGATTGCCGACGACTTTTACATTATGAATGTATTTTCCTAACTTAGAAACATCGTCATCAATAATACAAACAACACGGTTTTTGGATTGTACACTCTTTTGGAATTCACGCAACACAAGTGCGCCTGCTTCACCGGCACCGATGAGCATGGTGCGCTTAGTGTTCTTGTTTTCCCTTAAGCTCCTGAAAATATTCCGAATCAGACGATAAGAGAATCTGGAAACACAGGTTAATGCAGCCAAGAACAGTACGTGAAGAATGGGGAAAGATCTGGGAAGATGAATGATATCATACCCTACAGCCAGCATCTCCAAAATCAGGATAATAACTACCGAAATGGCAATATGTACAAGTTCTTCCAGTCCTGCAAATTCCCACAAACTGTTGTATAATTTCAAAGGAATAAATACAAAAACAGTAATACCGCTAAAAATAGCTGCGTAATAAGGAAGATTCGGACCAAACCCCTCTGCAATAATTGCTTGAACATTAAAGTCAAAACGTGTCAAAAGAGCAAGAGCCATGCTCAGACATACAAAAATAATATCTACAAGGACCAAACATAGGATCCTTGCGAACATCTTTAGAAAATCACTGTTCTTTCCCATGATGCTTCTTCCTAAAAACTAATATTTTTCTATTTCGCCACATGTTGTGGAGTT
>JAZREB010000314.1:0-6337 GCA_045660585.1 Faecousia sp.
ATGGATCTGGGTTACTACCTCATCCACGACATCACCAACCCCACCGAGGGCAGCTACATGCCCGTTGCTGCTCTGGCTCTCCAGACTGCAAAGCCCAATGTCGAAGTCGAAGTAAAGGCTGAGAAGCCCGGCATCGATAAGGTTATCGACGACGACAACGACCTGACCACTACCGAGGACCGTGTTGATGCCAACGAAGCTGCAATCGGTGACACCATCACCTACGTCATCGACTCCAAGGTTCCCGGCATGGTCGGCTATGATAAGTACTACTTCATCATCCACGATACCATGTCCAAGGGTCTGACCTACACCAACGATATGAAGATCACCGTTGGTGACAAGGTTCTGGTTGAGGGCGTTGACTACACCCTGACCAAGACCGACAAAGAAGACGAAACCACCGATCTGAAGATCGTCTTCAACAACTTCATCCAGTACGCTACCGAGGAATACACCGATGCTCCCATCGTTGTTTCTTACACCGCTGTTCTCAACGAGAAGTGCGAAGTTAACACCATCCCCAACACCAACACCGTAAAGCTCGAGTACTCCAACAACCCCGAGATCGATTTCGAAGGCGAGAACGAGCCCACCGAGGAAGATAAGGAAAAGGATCCCACCGGCGAGACCCCCGAGGTTACTGTTGAGACCTTCACCACTACTCTGGAAATCGTTAAGACCGACCCCAACGGCACCCGTCTGCAGGGCGCAGAGTTCACTCTGACCGGTACTGCTATGAACACCGTTCGCGTTGAGACCGAGAGCTTCGAGCTGGATCCCAACGGCGAATACTGGAAGCTGGTTGACGGCTCCTTCACCACCACCGATCCCGAGAGCATCATTGACGGTGTTGCTGTCAGCAAGGAAAAGTATGCAAGCCTGACCGACAAGTACACCAAGAAGACCACCACCACCATCGAGACCAGAGAAGGCGAGAGCCTGACCATCACCGGCGTTGTCGGTGAAGACGGTGTTCTCCGCTTCGAAGGTATCCCCTCCGGTGAGTATGTCATCGAAGAAACCAAGGCTCCCAATGGCTTCAACAAGCTGACTGACGTTATCAACGTAACCATCAATGCTGAGTACGTTGAAGAAGCAGGCGAAGGCAAGATCGTTTACACCTACGAAGGCGCTACCGACGTTAACGGCGTTGCTCGCGTAACCGTAGTTAACGCATTCGGCGACGAACTGCCCTCCACCGGTGGCGTCGGCACCACCATGTTCTACATCATCGGCGGCCTCCTGGCAGTTGCAGCAGTTGTTCTGCTCATCTCCAGAAAGCGCGTGAATGCAGAGCAGTAATTGCCTGATATTTTCCTTTCCCCTCAGGGCTTCGGCCCTGAGGGGGAGTACCCCCCTCGTTTTGGTTTTTCCGCAGAAGTAAGGAGAGCCCTATGAAGAAACATTTGATTACAATAATCCTATTTTTCGTGTTGCTTGCAGGGTTGTCCTTAGTTCTGTACCCTTCTTTCAGTAACTGGTGGAACTCTATCCACATGTCCCGTGTTATTACAGACTACGTGAATTTGATCGACGATCTGGAAGAAGATGAGTACGCAGAACTTCTGGAAGCTGCACATGCATACAACCGATCCCTGGCCAATCGTGAAAACGGCTACCTGCTCACCGATGAGCAGAAGGATAAATACAATGACCTCTTAAATATTGCCGGTAACGGCGTTATGGGTTATGTAGAGATCCCTACCATTGGTGTCAATCTGCCCATTTATCATGGAACCGGAGATGATGTTCTGCAGGTTGCCATCGGACATCTGGATTGGTCCAGCCTCCCGGTAGGAGGAGAGAGCACCCATAGTGTTATCTCCGGTCACCGTGGACTTCCCAGTGCTCAGCTCTTTACCCATTTGGACAAGGTTCGCGCGGGTGATATCTTCGTGTTCCCTGTTCTCAATGAGGTCATGACCTATGAGCTCGATCAGATCCTGATCGTAGAGCCTCGTCAGGTAGAGAGTCTCCTCATTAGTCAGGGAGAGGATCTGTGCACCATGTTTACTTGTACTCCCTACGGTATTAACACCCACAGACTCTTAGTTCGTGGACACCGTGTAGCAAATGAAGAAGAGGCAGAGGTTCGCCACGTGATTTCCGAGGCGGTTCTCATTGAACCTGCTGTGGTTGCTCCTATCGTGGCTCTGCCCATGCTCTTTGTACTGTTTATTTGGATTATGATCCCTAAAAAGAAAAGGAAATGGAGGGATGAATGGTGAAAAAGGCGATCCTTCTGGCACTGATGGCACTGGTATTGGTACTGTCCATATCCGTGTCCGTCTTGGCAGGCCCCGTGCCTGATACCGCAAGAAGGTGTTCCGTTACCGTCAATTTTCAAAAAGAGAATACTCCTGTTTCCGGTGGCAGCGTGGTCTGCACCAGAGTAGGCTATATTTATAAAGAAGGTGGCTCTTATCGATTCCGCAGAGTCCTGGATAATTATGACATGGTCAATCTACAGGATCCCGATACTGCACAGGAATTGGTACGATTTGTTAGCCAGAACAATATTACAGGTACCGCAAAAACAGTTGGCAAAGATGGTACCGTTACCTTTGAAGACCTGGAGACCGGTGTCTATTTGATCAGACAGAAAACAGCTCCCGATGGTTACATGCCCATGAAGCCCTTCGTAGTGACCCTCCCCTATCTTAAGGACGGAGAGTACATTTACGACTTGGATGCTTCTGCGAAGACGGAGCTTGACAAGGAACCCACAGAGCCGACGGAGCCTTCTACCGGTCCCACGGAGCCTTCTACCGGTCCCACGGAGCCCTCTACCGGTCCCACGGAGCCCTCTACCGGTCCCACGGAGCCCTCTACCGGCCCCACTGAGCCCTCTACCGGTCCCACTGAGCCCTCTACCGGCCCCACTGAGCCCTCTACCGGCCCCACTGAGCCCTCTACCGGGCCCACTGAGCCTTCTACCGGCCCCACGGAACCTACAGAGCCCACGGAACCCGGCGGTGGGGATAGTCCCCAGACCGGTCAGCTCAATTGGCCCATCCCTGTTATGGCAGGTTTAGGTATCTTCTGTCTGTGCTTGGGTATGTACTTTGCCTCTAAGGACAGAAAGGAAGAAGCATAATGCGCAAAGCAGGAATCCTCCTGATGGTGTTGGGCTTCCTCCTCCTGATTGGATCCGGTGGCCTGCTGATTTATAACCAACAGGAAGATGAAAAGGCCGGCATTGCCGCAGATCAGCAACTGAGCCTTCTGGTAGAGCAAATTCGTGTACAGAAAGAGGAACAGCCCGTTTCCACTGCCACTTCGGAAGAAGAGGAGTCCCTGTATCAGGAGCTGACGCCTGTCACTGAGGCAGAGGAAAACGAGATCGTCATGGACGAGATCCAAGTAGACGGCAAGGGATATATCGGATATCTCAGCTTTCCTACCCTGGAGTTGGATCTGCCTGTCATGTCTAACTGGACGGTAGAAAAACTTTATACCTCCCCCTGCCACTATTACGGTAGTGTGAAAGAGGGAAATCTGGTCATTATGGCCCATAATTATTCCCGTCATTTCGGACGTATCACCGAACTGAAAAACGGCGACCCTGTGTATTTTATTAACTGCTTTGGGGAGCCCTTTTTCTACGAGGTACAGTTCCAGGAAATTCTCCCCTCCAACTGCATTCCCCAGTTGACCTCGGGAGAATTTGATCTCACTCTCTTCACCTGTACCTATGGCGGTGCAAATCGAATCACTGTCCGCTTAAACGAGGCGCCCCCACCTCAATAAGCTAAAACTCCTTCTCTAAAATGAGAAGGAGTTTTTTATTGTACATTTTCCATAGAAAATATATCAAAATCACTGATATTCCTCATGCATTGGTATATAATTCCAAAACGCTCTTGACAATTCTATGCCTCGTAAGTATGATATAAAAAAAGGCAAAGAGGGAGGTAGGCCGTGAATAGAAGATTTCGACTCATATTTCTGATCCTTGTAGTAGCTGTTAGTTGCTCGATGATCAGCTTTGCTACAGAGCCCGGTGCCTCCTCTGCAGAGGAATCTCTTCCCTTAACGCTGGAGATCCATAAGATCGATTCCGGCACACAGCTTCCCATTGCCGGTGCAGAGTTCATCCTGTCCAATAGCGACGGATATTATTTGGCAACGGCTCCCACGGATTCTAAACTCCTGTGGAGTGATAAGGAAACCGACGCATACCCCCTTGTTACAGACGGGGATGGAATCATCCTTATACAGGGGCTGTTCCCGGGCACATATGCTCTGCGTGAGACCGTGGCCCCGGAGGGCTACCTCCTGTTAGAGGTGCCTGTTGAGATCCAACTTATGGCTAAATGCGGTACGGACTCCAATGGAGATACAGTGATTGCCGAGGCAAGTGCCCTTGTAGGTAATGGTCAGACCGTAATCGGCACCGAGACCCGGCCGGATCATCTTGTGATCACTGTGGAGAATACCTACAATGCGGTCTTGCCCGATACCGGTGGTTTGGGAACCTCTCTGTTCTACGTATTCGGTTTTGCGATCCTCTTTGCGTTCTCTCTGGTCATCGCAACCAAACGTCTGCTCAGAGAGGCGTGATATCTTTTCGTACTTAACAGCCTTCCCGTTTTGGAAGGCTGTTTTTATATGATATCCCGTATAATTGCAAAGGGACAGTGGAGAAAAACGGTTTTTTCTGCCGATTACTTCAAAAATTTTTATAAAATTCCTCTTGCATTTATCATGTAAATCTGATATTCTGTAATTGTAAATTTTATATACGGAGGTATACAAAATGAAATACGCAGGAACCAAAACCGAAAAGAACTTGTGGGAAGCCTTTGCCGGCGAGAGCATGGCTCGTAACAAGTACACCTATTTTGCAAGTGTTGCCAAGAAGCAGGGCTTTGAGCAGATCTCCGCTCTGTTCCTGAAGACCGCTGACAATGAGAAGGAGCATGCAAAGCTGTGGCTGAAGGCTCTGGAAGGCATCGGCGATACCAAGGCTAACCTGGCCGCCGCCGCTGAAGGCGAGAACTACGAGTGGACCGATATGTATGACCGTTTCGCCGCCGAGGCAGAGGAAGAGGGCTTCACCGAACTGGCAGCTCAGTTCCGCGCTGTCGGTCAGGTAGAAAAGGCTCACGAAGAGCGCTACCGTGCACTGCTCAACAACGTTGAGATGCAGACCGTCTTTGAAAAGGGCGAGGAAGCTATGTGGGAATGCCGTAACTGCGGCCATCTGGTCATGGGCAAGAAGGCTCCCGAACTGTGCCCCGTATGCGCACATCCTCAGGCATATTTCGAGCTCCACGCTACCAACTATTGATCCCATAAAACTGCTACCCCGACGGAATGCTCGTTCCGTCGGGGTAGTTTTTTCATACCTGTCAATTTGCTACATAAACGTAGGTTCTGCTTTTTTTGAGGCGGTTGTATGTAGCTATCAGGGAAAATTGTATCACGAGAGATGTCATGGCAAGGAGCAGTAATATGACACCCCCAAGAGTCAGGGTGGTTCCCATATAATCTCCAAAATAGAAATTCTTCCAAATCGTCAGGGTGATAATAACAGGGATCAGAGCCTCCATTGCCATGGCGGGCAGGAGCTGACCGGGGTTATAGGTGACTCTGCTGTACAGTGGACGAGCGGCGATGATCATTGAGACCAGAAGACCCATAAAATACAGGGCGGTGAACAGACTTCCGTTGGGGCCGAAGAGACCGCCGTGAGCATTTAAGATGTCCTCTAACAGGGGGTTGTCACTGTGGAAAATATCGGCGATCAGGAACAGTGCAACACTGAAAATCAAACCGAAATTCCAGAGAAACAGGAATTTTTTGCTCCCTAAAAGATGTAATTTTTCCTCCGCAGACATGGGCTCCAGCTTCAGCCTGTGGCGACAGTTTAAGGTATAGATATCATATCCGTGATCCGATTGCGCCATGGCCTGCTCCGTCGGGAATGCAGGGTAGGATATCCGTTCATTTCGGCTGTCCGGTAGGGAAAAATCTTCCCCGTAACGTTCACAATAACTCATACCATTTCTCCGTTTTTATTCTTCCTATTTATCATACCATTGTCTGCATAGCTTGTCAACGCTAAAATAACCAATGTGCCCACGGGAAGAGAATCTGCCCCAAAAGAAAAAAGTTTTTTGCATATTTCGGGGGAAATTCTGCAAACTACAGACAAAGGGGATGGTTACATGAAAATGAGTCGTGGGGAATACAGCAGAATGGTGGATGCTCTTGCGCCCAAGTCGAAAACGGGGCTTAACTGCATTGGCGCCTTTGCGGTGGGGGGATTTATCTGTCTGTTGGGACAGGTGTTCCTGAATTTCTATAAGTGGTTGGAACTGCCTGAGGA
>JAZREB010000315.1:0-1994 GCA_045660585.1 Faecousia sp.
AGGGTTCCCGCCTCCCAGATCGGCAGAGCCATTAACGATATCCGCGCCATGGGTGGCGACTTCACCTCCCCGGAGGAGGATGGCGAAAACATGGTTCTCACAGGAACCGCCCCTGTATCGGAAATGCAGGACTATATGTCCCAGGTCATTTCCTATACCCGCGGAAAGGGGAAACTGGTCTGTACCCAGGACGGATACGCTCCCTGCCATAATGCAGAGGCGGTCATGGCTTCCATATCCTATGATCCGGAAGCAGATACCCTCAATCCTCCCGATTCCATTTTCTGCTCCCACGGCGCAGGGATCAACATTAAGTGGAACGAGGTTCCCAACCACATGCACCTGGAATCCGTTCTGAAGCCCAAGGGCACCTCTGCCCCCACTCTCCGTACAGGCCATTTGGATCTGGACGAAAAGGAACTGCAGGCCATTATGGATCGGGAATTCGGGCCGGAAAAACGGGTGCTCTATCGTCCCCCTGTCCCCGTCCGGGCCAAGGAGATCACCCTCCCCCCACCTAAGAAGGAATACCTCATCGTGGACGGATATAATATGGTCTTTTCCTGGGAGGGTCTGCGAGAGCAAGCAAGGACGGATATTAACGGCGCCGCAGAACGGCTCCTGGATCTCCTTGCCAACTACCGTGGCTATAAGGGCTGTGAACTGGTAGTAGTCTTTGACAGCTATCGGGTCAAAGGTGGCACAGGCTCCAAAACCAAGCACAACGATCTGCGTGTGGTTTACACCAAAGAAGGGATCAGCGCAGACCTTTACATTGAGACCCTATTGGGAGAGATCGGCAAAAACTACCGTATTCGAGTAGCCACCTCCGACTCTATGGTCCAGCTCTCCGCTCTGCGTACCGGTGTCCTCCGTGTTTCCGCACAGGAGCTGTTACGGGAGATCGAGGGGGTCAACGAATCCATTGCAAGGGTGATCCGTGACCTGCGAGAAGAGAGCAAACGGGTATCCATCCACGAAAATCCACTGAAAATATTGGAGGAAACACTATGAAAACCATTACACTGGGCTCTACAAATATTACCACCGTACAGAATGCCTTCGGCGCCCTTCCTATGCAGAGAATCCCTACGGAAGATGCGGTTTCCCTTGTCCATGCCGCTTATAACGGAGGCATGCGGTTCTTCGATACTGCCCGTGCCTACTCCGACAGCGAGGAAAAGTTAGGTCTGGCCTTCGGCGAAGATTGGAAGGACATCATCCTTGCAACCAAAACCCATGCTAAAAATCCGGAAGATTTTTGGAACCATTTAGAAACCTCTCTTGCCCTTTTAAAGCGGAATGATATCCACATTTACCAATTCCACTGCGTAAGCCGGTGCTACAAGCCCGGTGACGGCACCGGCATGTACGAATGCATGCTGGAAGCCAAGGCACAGGGCAAGATCCGCCACATCGGCATTACAACCCACAAAATAGGCGTTGCAGAGGAAGCCATTGCCTCCGGCCTCTACGAGACTCTACAGTATCCCATCAGCTACCTGTCCACAGATCGAGAGCTCGCCCTGATCGAAAAATGCAAGGAAGCCAACATGGGACTCATTGCAATGAAGGCTCTGGCAGGGGGACTCATTACCAACGCACCCGCTGCATTCGCTTTCATGGCACAGTTCGACAATGTTCTGCCGATTTGGGGTATCCAGAAGGAAACCGAACTGGCAGATTGGCTCTCCTTCTTTACAGAGGCTCCTGCTATGACCGATGAGATCCGGGGCTATATTGCCAAGGAGCGTACAGAGCTGACGGGTGAATTCTGCCGTGGTTGCGGATACTGTATGCCCTGCCCCGCAGGTATTGAGATCAGCAATGCCGCCCGTATGTCCCTGATGCTCCGCAGAGCCCCCTCAAAGGACTGGCTCACAGAGCAGTGGCAGGAAAAGATGGCTCTCATCGACACCTGTCTGTCCTGCGGTCAGTGCAGTAGCCGTTGTCCCTATGAGCTGAACACCCCCGAACTTCTCAAGAGGAACTTA
>JAZREB010000316.1:0-1848 GCA_045660585.1 Faecousia sp.
ACTGCCGGTACCATCAAGTATGAAGGTATCGAGATGACCAAGCTGAACTCCAAGCAGCTGAAGAAGGTCCGTGAGCACATGCAGATCGTGTTCCAGGATCCCTTCTCCGCTCTGGACCCCCGTATGAAGGTCGGCAAGATCCTGGAAGAGCCCATGATCATCAACCGTCCCGACATGGACAAGAAGGCTCGTCTGGCCCGTGTCCGTGAGCTGATGGGACAGGTAGGTCTGGACCCCTCCTACATCAACCGCTTCCCCCACGAGTTCTCCGGCGGTCAGCGTCAGAGAATCGTTATTGCCCGTGCACTGGCTACCTATCCTGAGGTTCTGTTCTGTGACGAAGCGGTTTCCGCTCTGGACGTTTCCGTCCGTGCACAGATCCTGAACCTGCTGGAGGAGCTGCAGGATGAGCTGAAGCTGACTTACATGTTCGTTTCTCACGACCTGTCTGTTATCGAGCATATCTGCGATCGTATCGTGATCATGTACTTGGGCAAGGTGGTTGAGATCGGCACTAAGGACGATATCTTCAAGAATCCCAAGCATCCCTATACCCAGGCTCTGCTTTCTGCTATTCCTCTGGTTGGCAAGAAGAAGAGCGAGCGTATCATTCTGGAAGGCGACATTCCCAGCCCTGTGAATCCTCCTTCCGGCTGCCGCTTCCATACCCGTTGCCCCTACGCTACCGAGCGTTGCTCTACTGAGATCCCCGCAATGGTGGAACTGGGCGGCGAGCACAGAGCAGCATGCCATCTGTGCGCTCCTGAGGTTGCTGAAGAGGCTCCTGCAGAAGCCGTCTAATGACAAAATAAAAACTGCCGTACCGCATGGTACGACAGTTTTTTGTTGTTAAGGACTTCAAATTCCGATTTATCGCTCCGTTGGTACGATAGACCCGCCCCTACGCTGGCATATCGTAACGGACAGATAAATCAGAATTTGTCCTGTTGTGGGCGTGATACGATTCTACATGTTTATTCTATGATTCTGCATTGCTTTTTTTTGGTGATTGTGATAAGATGAAAAAAATTGCGGAACGCAAATTTTGGAGGTATTTACCATGGACAGAAAGCCTGAATTGTACATGCTGGGCAATGGACATTTGGATCCCGTGTGGTTGTGGCAGCTGCCGGAGGGCATGGCGGAAGTGAAGGCCACTTTCCGTAGTGCGTTGGATCGGATGAAGGAGTTTCCCGGCTATATTTTTACCTCAGCCTGCGCCAGCTACTATGCCTGGGTAGAGGCCAATGAGCCTGCCATGTTCCAGGAGATCAAGGAAAGAGTGGAAGAGGGCAGATGGGCCATTGCCGGTGGTATGTGGGTGCAGCCGGACTGCAATATCCCCACTGGCGAGTCCTTTGCAAGACATATCCTGCAATCCCAGCGGTATTTTAAGGAAAAGTTCGGCATGATCGCAAAGATCGGCTACAATGTGGACTCCTTCGGTCATAACGGTATGCTGCCCCAGATCCTGAAAAAGGGCGGCATGATCGGCTACATTTACGAGCGTCCCAACGGCACCAACGAAAACCCGGAGCTGGAAAATGACCTGATTCTGTGGGAATCCCCCGACGGCACCAAGCTGCCTACTTACCGGATCCCCACCGGCTACGGCGACAGTTACCTGAAGCTGGATGTGTACCGGGCACAGATGGAAAAATTCCAGGTGCCGTACCTGGCATTCTACGGCATCGGCAATCACGGCGGCGGCCCCACCATCAAGCGGCTGAACCAGATCGAGCAGTGGAAGGCAGAAGGGGAGTCCATGGAATATTCCTCCCCGGACCGGTACTTTGAGGACCTGATCGCAGATGGCATTACCGAGAAGCTGCCGGTGGTGAAATACGA
>JAZREB010000317.1:0-1748 GCA_045660585.1 Faecousia sp.
GGGCCAGCTTTCGGGGGGAATGGTGGCGGCATCCTCTGCACTGAGACCGATGCCGTTAATGGGGTCAAAGGGGCTGGCCTCTGCCATGAGACGGTTTCCGGTTGCCAGAAGCTGTGTGAGGAGATCTTCGTTCTGACCGAATTTACCCATGAGCCCTTTCACAATGATATTGTAGCAATTGGCGTTCCAGAGAGCCTCGTCTGCAGGCTGAGCTGCCATGCCAAGATTTTTGGCGGTTTCGGGATCCGAGGTTTCCAAGATTTTCTTTGCAGATGCTTCATCTCCAAACAGAATGGCTCTATTGTACATTTTGAACTGCTCCATATTATGGAACAGCAGGCCGTCTACGGTAAAATCGGCGGGGCACCAGTTACTGCAGTAGCCGTTTTCGCCATCGGCAAACCAGAAGAATACGGGGGTAGACTCTATACACATATCAGGAACTCCTTTTAAGAAATGAAAGACGGGAGCAGACCGCTACAAGGGCGCTGCTCCCGTCAAGTATACAGGGGGATAAAAAGGGAGCTGTGATCATCGCCCTAAGGGCAGAGAATTCTCAGATCCGCTGGGTCAGGATACCGCGTTTGTCGTCGATGACCTTACGGGGGCAAGCCATGGCGCAGGCTCCGCAGGACAGGCATTTGTCGGAGAAAATGAAGGCGCGGTTTTCCGATACCTTAATGGCTCCGGCAGGACATGCCTTTTCACACAGACGACAACCGATACAGGATACGTCGCACACATGGAGACAACGGGCATCCTTATTGGAGCACAGGACGACAATGGGGTTTGCCTCTACACGCAGGTGGATGACACGCTGGGTACAAGCACGGTAACAGGCACCGCAACCGATACACTTGCTCTCATCTACCTCGGCTACACCATAGGCGTTGACGTAAATGGCGCCGAAACGGCACACATCGATACAGGCACCGCAACCGGTACAGCCGTACTGACACATTTCGGATCCGTCTTCCCTGGTTTTGGAACGGCAACCGCCGTTACAGTGGACACAGGCGACTTTCTGGGGGAATTTTTTCTTAACGATCATGGGGCAACCTCCTTTATCGGCGTTCGTAGGGCGTACCGCTGAGAGGTAGGCTGAATCGACGCTCACCGTCCAGACGGTAGTAGGCATGTGCAATAGCAGGAGCCGTGGGGATGGAGGTGATCTCACCGATACCGATAGCGCCACAGGCAACATTCAGACCGGGCTTATCAATAACAATGGCCTTGATCTCCGGGGTCTGGTGTGCGCGGAGCAGACCCAGGGTGCCGAATTTGGCAGTGGGCTTGTTGTTCTCTAAGGGGTAGCTCTCTGTCAGGGCATAGCCCATGGACATGACTACGCCACCTTCGATCTGTCCTTCGCAAGACAGGGGATTGATGGCCTTGCCCACATCGTGGGCGGCAACGAACTGCTTGATGTAGCCGGTGTGCTCATCCAGAATACATAGCTGAGTGGCATAGCCGTACGCTACGTGGGAAACGGGGTTGGGAACGTCGGCACCCAGAGGATCGGTCTTTGCCAGATATTCTCCGTAGAACTCTCTGCCTACCAGATCTTTTAGGGTGTTACCGGCTAAGGATTCGTGGAGCTTTAAGCAGGCACGGCGGCAGGCTTCGCCGGTGACCATAGTCTGACGGGAGCCGGAGGTGTCGCCGGAGTCCGGTGCGATCCAGGTGTTGGGGCGTTCATAAACGATGGCATCACGACTCAGGTTGGTATTGGAGACGATCATCTGAAC
>JAZREB010000318.1:0-9401 GCA_045660585.1 Faecousia sp.
CAACATCCAAACAGATGCTTTTGTTTCCGTTACGGGATTCGTAGGTGTTTTGCTCAGCGGTGAGAACAACGCCTTCCTAAAGAGTCATCCCGCAGGGCTCCTGTGTGCCAAGCCTGATGATACTGCCCAAGGGAAGCAGGGAAGCTTCCGTAGGACAGAGACGACCTTGATCTATGAGCCGGGAAAATTCTTAGAGGAAGTAGAAACCGTTTACTTAGTCTACGCCATTCAGGGCTGTGAAACAGCGGACAAAAGCGGAAGAATTTCGGAATACCCCTATGTCTTGATGGAACTGCAACTGATCCCCGGTACCTCGGTCTATTACGAAAGCGATTTTGCACAGGGGGTCTTTGATATCAGTGGCAACCAAAAGTACCTGCTCTTTGATTTCAACGGCACGGACAAGGATATGGACAGATATCAAGGAACGGCCTATGGCTTCTATAACTTCGACTCGGAAGAGGAGGGGCATTGGGCTACCCGCTCCACCCGTACGGACCGGTCCGTTGCATCGGACTATGTCATTGACAATGAAGCAGGAACTATGACAGTGAATGTTGCCTCCGGTAGACCCTATAATGACACGGTGAATTACGGTCCCTGGGTCACCACAACAAAAACTCACGCCATGTATCCCCACGATGCCAAGGACATCTATCATCCCTTGAACTTTGATCCCTCGGAGGCAGAGATCCTTCAGCTGCACTTTAAGGTAAGTGATTGCACCGTGACCCGTACGGAAGATCCCCGGGTGGTGCTTGTTTACCACTATATGAAGGACGGCGTGTTAAAGGCGAAGGATTATTCCATGGTAGGCTCCTATACCTACACAGAGGGAGAATATGTAACGGTTACAATTCCCACGAACAGTACATTCCGCAGTGCAGATGCCATTACCACCTTCGGCTTCCGCTTCTGGGATCTGCAGGGAAATGGGAATGGCAAGGTGACCATTGACTATCTCTATGCAGGCACTGTTGCCAATGCTCCCACGGAGGAAAGTCCCATGAGCGAGCATCTGTATGTGGACTTCCGAGACAGGGAAACAGATCGGGAGCGGTATGCAAATGATCCCATGTATTTGGGCACGAATTTTGACACCACCGGTTGGACAGGGGGATATTACAGTGCAAGCGTAGGAAATGTAGCACATCCTCTGACCGTTGATACGGAAACCCACAGTGCAAATTACCTTGTTACGTATCGGCAGAATCGGAAACAAGCCTTTAAGCTCGTTCTTCCCACTGCCAATTATCCGACCCAAGGAGCGGAGGTAATACTGATCAAGCTCCGATTGGAGAATATGAAGGCATCCGGTGGGGCGGATTTTGTCCGTTTATGGTACAATAATACCTATAACTCCAATGCATATTATTTTGCTGAGGACTATGTTTCCGATGGGGAAGTTGTGATAATTCAAACGGATCTGGATGCATCCTTCCGTAAGGCCGGTACAGCTACATATCTGCAGGTCGGCATCCACAATCTCATCGTCAACGATACCTCTAAGGATGGCCGTATTATCCTGGATTCTGTCTTCATCGGAAAGGAAGAGGATATTTCCAAGATTGACAGCACCTATAACCATCTTTGGCAGACGGTATACGACGGCACGGAGCAGGATGAATTACAGGATTACCCGGATTCCCCTGTGGTAGAACCGGAACAACGTCCTCTGAAGCGAGCAATCAAGGTAGCAGAGAACGAGGAAGGCACCAAGAGTGGTGCAACCCGTAGCGGTGTGAGCTTTACGACTCCCTCTAATATGACTCTGAATTCCAAAAAGGATTACAGTCTTGCGGAAGGTGTAGAGGAAAGCACCCTGACCCTAACCCACAACGGCAATCCTCTTGTGGTCCTTGCTACCACTGTGGAACCGCAGGCCAAGGCGACTATGAAGGTGTCCTATGCGAGCTATTACTCCCAAGGCAGTACTCAAGCAAGCCGTGAAAAACTCAACGGCAATTTGTCCCACGCCATATTGAAGCCTACGGAACATGCGGCAAACTATGAGTCCGTTACGGGCAACACTGTTCTTTTCGCTATGAATGGTGGCTTCCCCAATGATAGCCGTGCTACCCGTGGCGAGCTGATCATGGAGGGCAATCTGATCCAGACAGGCTTGTACAATCGGAAGGAACCCTTCTTCGCTGTGTTGAAGGATGGAAGCTTTGCGATTCTGGACTACACAGATGATTACAGTAATGTAGAAGAAGCCTTGGGTGCCAGACAGTGGCTGGTCAAGGACGGAAAGAATGTGACTTCTTCCTTGGTTGAAGAGGACAATCTTGTGAATCCCACTCACCCCAGAACTGCCATCGGTATCAAGGCAGACGGCTCTTTGGTTTGCGTGGTAGTAGACGGACGGCAGGAGGGCTACTCCACCTTGGGTGTAAATTTGGACGACCTTGCCAAATTGATGCTTTCTCTCGGCTGTGTCCGTGCGGTAAATCTGGATGGTGGCGGTTCCTCTGTGTTCGCATCCCGTCGTTCCGAGGGAGAGAATCTGACCATACGCAATCGTCCCTCCGATGCGGCAGGAGAACGCAGTGTAATTACTGCTTTGCTTTTGGTATCCACGGAAGGGGACTGTGAGCATGATTACAGTTCTCAGACCTATACGGTCTCCAAGGACGGCAGACATAATTTGGTGTGCGACCTTTGCAGACAGGGCATTGATTCTCCCCATAGATTTACAAACGGTGTTTGTGTCTGTGGCAAAATCGAGGAGGTCTCTGCAAATCTGTTCTTTGATTTCACCAATACTGCCGCGGATCGGGAGCGGTATCAAACCTATACCTACGGGTATCACAACTTCGACCAAGGCACGAACAACAACTGGTGGCAGGGCTACTGGTCCGGCAGAGCAACCTCTCCCATTGCCAGAGTAGACACTGGCTTCCGTGTTATGAATGAAAGCGGTATGTTAAGACTGGAGGTTTGTGACGGCACCGGTACAAGCGGAACCGGCACAGCCGAAAAACCCTACGAAAACAACGGAAGCTACGGGCCCTGGATCATGACTGCAAACCATTTCGGAGAAAGAGCGGCGGCGAACAATGCCTCTACCTTATCTCTCCACTATGAACCCTCCCAAGCAGAGATCTGCCAGGTTCGATTCCGTGTGGATGGGTGTACAGAGGTGGTTCAGAGTGGGTATTCCGGCCCTCGTGTGGTCATTTGCTACGACCATACCACAGGAGGAACGACAAAGCGTGGCGCATACGATATGGTGGAGAGCTATAAGTATGTAGACGGTGAGTATGTGACCCTGAACTTCACCCTTAATGAGGAATTCCGCAATGCCGATGAGATCCGTTCCTTCGGCTTCCGCTTCTACGATCTTTACAGCACCTTGCCTGCCTCCGATGCCGGCAGAGGATATGTGTACATTGACTATATCTATGTAGGAACAGTGGCGGATGCACCGGTGGTGGATGATTGCTTCTTTGTGGATTTCACTAATACGTCCAATGATCGGGAGCGTTACGAATCCCATACCTATGGGGGCGTGAATCTTGACCTTGCGGAAAACTGGCAGGCCAATGCCTTTAGTACTCCTGTGATCTCCGACGGTGTACTGTCTATATCCCGCTTGGACAGCACAACGGATTACGGATACATCAATATGGGGCAGAGTCTTGTGTCCAAGCCCTTGCATTACATCCCATCGGAGGACGACTACTTCCAGATTCGCTTGAAAATCGATGATGCCGTAGCCTCGAATCGCTATGCATCTCAGACGGGAAACGGACGATTGGTGCTGTTCTTCTCAGCGAATCCGCAGAGTACGAATACCCTGAGCTTTGTACGCTATGATTTTAAAGCAGATACCATTGTGGACAAGGGATGGGTCACCCTGACCTTTAAGCTTTCGGATATGGCCTATAACACGGATCAACCTAAGTACAGTGATTATGAGGTGATCAACGCCTTTACCCCCTGCTTCAATTGGCTGAAATCTGCAGAGGGAAAGACTGCAAGCTTCCATATCGATTATATTTATGTGGGTCCTCAGGAAAAACTTCCCAGCCTCAATCGACCTGTATACGGCTATGATTCTTCCTACGAAAATGATGCACTTCTATCCAACGGCAGTAGCCTCTTTACAGTGGGGGCAGGCATCAATGAGAAGGATTGTCGTGACTATACTCAATTGGCATTTGACTTTGTGGGAACCGGCTTTGATATCATTAGCCGTACCGGTCTGCATCAGGCAACCATCCGAGTTGAGGTATATTCTGATGCTAAGAGAACGCAGAGGGTCAAAGCCATGACGGTCAACCAACGAGGGGAGTTAGAACTGTATCAAATTCCTACGGTCTCCATCCAAGGACTGAGCCATAATCGTTATTATGTGAGCATTTTTGTACAAAAAGCCATAAGTAATGCTGTTGTTTCGTTTTTGAATAGGGGTGCAGACTTCTACTTTGATGCTATCCGAATTTACGATCCCATTGATACTTCTGTATCGGGAACGGAAAACGTATTAAACAAGTATCAAAAAGATTATGAGTCGTACGCTTATGTTAAGGAACTGCGAAATATCCTTTTGGACACAAATAGCTTTAACGGGATTCAGGGTAGTACCGAGGGAGCAGTCTATGTAGATGCTTCATCTAATCTCAGTTCTCCCAATGGGACAGAGATCCGGATCAATGATCATGTGGTTATGACCATTGCAGATTACAATAAGGCCGGTCCCAAAAACGAGGTATATCTTAGTCCGGGGCAGGCTGTGGCCTTCAAGCTGGTTATTGATTCCCAACAGCTTCCCACAAGCTTAGACGTAGGAGCAAAAACCATATCCAAAACAGGTGCCGTACTGTCTGCCGGATTTGTAAAGGGTGGTGGATTGTCTTCGGAACCTACGGGAATGAAGCTGAAACGAAGCATTACCACTGCAACGTCAATGTATTATCCCCTGCCCTTAACCGAGAGCGTACTTACCTCCGGAAAAGACAGCAATGGCAACGAAATTCGGTATACATATTTGGTTATTCGAAATGACAGTAGTGATCTTGAGTGTATTTTGTCCTTGACGGATATTAAAGCCGCTTATGACAGTAAACCTTCGCCTTATCTACCAAAGGATGACGTTGAGGATCCTGAGGTGCAAAAGAAGCGTGCGGCGGAATTTGTTCCTCTGAGATTTATGGTAGATGGCTACACTACTGAAGCGATTGCAACCTATATTCGTGAAGAAATTGGGAATGATCCCATACTTGTTGATGTTCCCATATACCATTCTCTGAATTTGGCGAGTGATATTTCTGTAAACTATTTGGTATCTGTAGCTGATATGGCAGAGTATGATAGTTTCAATATGAAAATCCAATTCCCTGTTTACGAAGGCAATGCACTCAAAAAGTATGAAGCTGTGATCCTTGCACCTGTAGAAAATGGTGAGTATTATTACTTTACATTAGATGGACTAACAGCTGTGCATATGAGCAATGAACTTGAGGCTACGCTGTATATGAATAAAGAGGGAGAGGCCTTTGTTTCTGAAACAGACCACTATTCTATTGCGAAGTATGCATTGAGTCAGATGAGCAAGATGGAGTCCTCTGGGAAACTGAAAACCCTGTGTGCAGATCTCCTCCGCTATGGTGCCGCCGCACAAACCTACAAGGGCTACCACACAGATGCCCTTGCAGACAGTGCTATGAGTGACGCTCATCGAGCCTATCTTTCCGATGTTGATAATGTAACCTTCGGAAATACCAATCAGATTCTCAACGATCTAAACAATGCTCCCATCACTTGGGCAGGCAAGTCTCTGAATCTGGACTCCAAGGTGGCACTGAAGTTTGTCTTCAATCCTGTCAATTATCAGGGTGATCCGTCCATACTGACTCTAAAGGCAAGCTATACCGACATCAGTGGTGAACTCAAGACCCTGAGCATAGGGAATCCTGAGCTTTACAACCCGGATATGGGATTGTATGTCTTTACCTTAGATGCTCTCTTGGCAGCCGAGCTGAGAACTGTTGTATCTGTACAGATTTTCGCAGGGGATATACCTGTATCCTGCACTCTGCAGTATAGTGCCGATACCTATGGCAACAACAAAACCGGCACCCTCCTGGAGCTGTGCAAAGCCCTGTTTGCCTACAGCGACAGTGCAAAAGCATACTTTCAATAAATCCTAAATCGTGGAGGCGACTTGCTCGCCTCCACAGGAAGGGATCTCTTAGTATACTCATTGCTTATGGAATTCTATTATTTGGTAAGGAGGCAAAAGCCCATTGAAGAAAAAATACTGTAAGCCTCTACTTGCATATGAATCCTACCAACTGGCAGGAGCTTTGGCCGGGGATTGTAACTTGAAGCTAAATCATTATTCCTATTCATGTACAGCGGATACAAACGGAATCGGTTTAGGACCCAATTCGACCGGAGAGTTTTTCAATTATTATAACTGCCAGCTCGATCTCACAGGACCAGAACAAGATGGTGCCGAATCCGTATGTTACCATGGCCCGATGTTTACTGTGGGTCAAGTTTTCCTGGCTTCCTGAAAGCGAATATGGCTCAGAATAACTCTCCATTACGGTGCAATTGCACCGTGTGGGGAGTTCATTTGCACTATAATTCATATATCTGACACAAGTGTATAAGACACATTGTTGACGAATCAAACAAGATGTGATATGGTAATTGCATAAACCATGAAGCCAAATCATGTCATACGAGAGGAGGAAGCAAAGTGCTCCATAAGATGAAATTGCAGAATAGCCCTTTTCGGAAGATTCAAAAGGGACTCAAAACCATAGAGCTGCGATTGTACGATGAAAAACGGCAGAAGGTTCAAGTGGGAGATCAAATTGAATTTACCAATCTGGAGGATCGGACACAAAAGATCCTCACACAAGTGGTTGCTTTGCACCTCTTTGACAGCTTTGAGGAAATGTTTAGAGTGCTTCCGGCAGAGGCTATGGGCTATGGCAAAGGCCAGGTTTCAAAGGCTGAGGACATGGAACGCTATTATTCCGGAGAAGAACAGTCCTGCTATGGTGTGGTTGGGATTGAGATTGCTTTGGTAGATCCTAACGAAGTGCGGCTGGAGAAGACCGGTAGATATCTCAGCCTCCTTCTTCGCCATCGTCCCGATGTTGCGGGAATCCGATTAGACGAGCACGGATGGGCAGATGTTTCGGAGCTGCTTCGGGGAATCAACAAGACTCAGCCTCTTACTATGGAAGAATTAGAACTGATTGTAGCAACGGATAACAAGCAACGGTATTCCTTCAATGAGGATAAAACTATGATCCGAGCCAATCAGGGGCACTCTATTCCCGTGGATGTAGAGCCGGAGCGGAAGGTCCCACCTGACCGTCTGTGGCATGGTACGGGAAGGAAATACACAGACAGCATAGACGAGATCGGTCTCGTCCGTAAGACAAGGTTGTATGTTCATCTCTCCGCTGATAAAGAAACCGCTCTAACCGTAGGCTCCCGTCACGGTGAGCCTGTGATCTATGAAGTCAATACCGCCCAAATGCACGCCGACGGCTACATCTTCTACCAATCTGCCAACGGTGTTTGGCTTACCAAGTGTGTTCCTACAGCTTACCTCCGCAAGCTCTCCCCGGAGGAATAAATACTACATAAAAAACCATCGTACAGAATCTAAAAAACGGTGATTCTATACGATGGTTTTATTCGGATACATCATTGTCAAGAACGGTGTAAAAAATCATAAAACTAATGGTTATATCGTGAGAGATACGCTGTTATCTTGTGTATTATTGCTGATTCTCCAAGTATACTAATACTAATATCATTAGTGTCTACGGTAAAAGCATGAAGAGGAGAACAGTATGATGATGGATGAAAAAACAGTAACACAGTTGATCGGTATGCGGATTCAGAAGATCCGCCGTTCCAAGGGATATACGCAGCAACAGTTTTCGGAAATGATTGGGTTATCTACGAATTACCTGTCCGATATTGAACGGGGAAAGAGCTCTCCACGATTGGATAAATTGGCTGCGATCATTAACGCATTGGAGTGTTCAGCAGATGATGTTTTTGCTGATGTGATTCACGCCGGCTGCAAAATTAAGAGCACAAGACTGTCCGAGCGTTTGGAGAAGCTCCCTCGTGAAACACAGAATAAAGCATTTGCTATCCTTGATGCCTTTTTAGAATAAAAATTATATTCTCTGGAAAAGCCTATGGTTCGCCGTAGGCTTTCTTTTTTTGTGCTTGTAATTCTGTGGTTTGTATGATAAGCTAATGATGATATCGTTACAATATCGCTATTATCATTATTATTAAGCTTGCGTATATGTAGATTTGACAGGTGAACAAATGTGAAGCATATAAAGTAGAAAAGCAGAAAGAGAGAAGCCATCGTACAAATACGGTCGGATGTCACCTTGTACGATGGCTTTCTATTCGTGCCATTATTTATCTACTATTGATTATCATGGCTCATAGCCTTGAGCATTTGAATTACCGCAGACTTCTGACTTGATGTGAGACAGAGCCAATAGTCGAACAGCTCTTTCATTTCGGGGTTCAATTCTACCATGTCGCCTTCAGCAAAGAATTGGGATAAGAATCATAAAAACAACAGTACGAAGTGCAATTGCCGCCGTGAAAGGTTTGACAGCGTTCCTTGGCACAGGAGCAGGGGCTGCAGTGATCGTTATTCTGGTCATTTGCCTCATTGGGTTGATTGTAGGTTCCTGCTTCGGAATATTCTTTGGAGGTGAGGACACAGGCACGGGACAAACGATCCGTACAGCGGTGCAGGAAATCAACCAAGAATATATGGCTCACATAGATGAAATTAAACTGACTACTGACCATGACAAGGTAGAAACCACGGGCTCCCGTGCGGCATGGAAAGAGGTGCTGTCCGTCTATGCGGTCAGCATTACCACTGATGAAGAGAACCCACAAGAAGCGGCCTCTATGACCGATGCAAAGAAAACTCTACTAACGGACATTTTCTGGAATATGCACACCATAGACCACAGCACACAACATCGCACAGAAACGGAGTTTACGGAGGGTGTAGACGAAAACGGTGAACTGATTACAGTGGAGAACGAGGTGGAACGGAACTATCTGCTTATTCAGGTATCTCACAAGACTGCTGCCGAAATGGCAGAACATTACGGCTTCACAGACGATCAGAAGGAACAGCTCAATGAACTGCTCCTTCCGGAAAATCAGACTATGTGGAATGATGTACTCTATGGATTAGGCGGTCAGGGCGATCTCGTTGCAGTTGCCCTCTCCCAAGTGGGCAATGTGGGCGGTGAAACCTATTGGCGATGGTACGGCTTCGATGAACGAGTAGATTGGTGCGCAATTTTCGTCAGTTGGTGTGCCAATGAGTGCGGATACCTTGAAAACGGTGTCCTACCCAGTTTCGCCATTTG
>JAZREB010000319.1:0-1772 GCA_045660585.1 Faecousia sp.
TGCCTTCCGTAAATCCCAGAATGCCGATCTTTAATTCTTTGTTTCCCAAGGGGAACATTTCCTTTTCCTCCTATTTCTTCGACCTGGACAAAACCTGCATAAGCGCAGGAATGTTCACATCCGAGAATTCATTGTACAGCAGTTTCATTGTCGACTTGTCCAAAGTTGGAGTATCAAAACAGGCAAGGTTGGTTTTCACCTGTTCCGCAGTATCCGCTCCCAACACAAGAGAGGAAACTCCGGCACAGTCCCGGATAAAGGCAATAGCCAGTTGTGGGATACTCATTCCATAATACTGGGCAAGAGACTTTAGCAGCCTAAGCTTTGGGGCAGCATGTTCCAAAAGGATGGGATCTTCCATTTTGTCCGGATCCAGAAAAAACAGCCCCTGCAGAAAAACACTGCGAACGAATACGGTGTACTCCCGTTTTTGGAGCTTATTAATATAGCCTCCGGAGATCAACCGTTGATCGAAAAGACTCATAGGCACTTGGGTTACGGAAAAAATATCGTAAGGAAGCATTCCGTCTATATCTTCACCGGTGTATACAGACACACCTACCTTCTGAGTATATCCCTTGGCTACCAATGATGCCATTGCGTCGGCACAGGCACGACCGTGGATCAGCGGGTCTTTGGCGCCATGGAGCATCACGGTTTCCACCTGGTTCACGCCCAATCGCTCCAGAGATTGTTCTACGGACTCCGTGACAAATTTTTCAAGTTCTTTTGGGGAGGAACCTTGGAGCACCGGGATCTTGGTGACGATCCCCGGCTTTTCTCCCCGCCACTGCTTCAGAAACCGCCCGATTACCGTTTCGCTGTCCCCGTAAGCCCGGGCAGTATCCAGAACGGTAACACCCCCGGAGAGTGCTGCCTCCAAAATGGCAAAGCTCTGTTTCTCATCGGGCTTTCCGGAAGTGTTGGCAATACCGTAGTTCATACCTAACTGTACAGTCCCCAAGGTCATGGGAGATATCGTCATAATTACACCTCCGCAATGCTCCGACCGTTAATCTGTCCAGTAAGCTCCTGATAGTATTTCCAGAGGGCAACCACATCGGCGCCGACGCTGATGAATGTATAGCCCATCTCTACCAGCTGGTCAAAATTTCCCGGGCCGCCTACGGTACCGGCAAATTTCCCGTATTTTCTGGCAGTCTTTGCTACCAGACGGCGAGTCTCATCAATGCGGGGATCGCTTCCGCTGGGATCTGCGATGCCCTGGGAGAAATCTCCGGGGCCGAAGAAGAGCATATCGATCCCCGGCAGGGCGCAAATTTCCTCCAGCTCGGCAAGCGGTTCCGGATCTTCGATCTGCACCACAGTAAAACGCTCTTCATTTGCCTGCCGGATATAATCCTTCCCGTCCACAAGACAGTAAGCGCCGTCGGCGTTGCCCCCATCCAGAGGCCGCCTTCCGAGGGGATGGAACTTGGTGTAGTAAACGATCTGCTTTGCCTCCGCAAGGCTCATCAGATGGGGAACCATAATACCGGTGGAGTCTCCCTCAAGAGGGCGAACCATATCGCTGTAGCAGCCTTTGGACACCCGGGTCAGGGTATCCACATCGTAGATCTTAGCTGCCCGGACAGCATTTTCTACATCCAGCATATTGTTGGGGACATGCTCCAGATCTATCCAGATGCAATCGAAGCCACACATGGCAGCGATCTCCGCGGCTCTGGGATCAGAAAGGTTCAGCTTGGTACAGGTGGCAACTTTTCCTGCCCGCATCTGCCGCAGAACGCGGCTCTTACGCATATTCATAG
>JAZREB010000320.1:0-1493 GCA_045660585.1 Faecousia sp.
ATAAATTCAGAAGATTTCTGTTCAAATTCCCAGCATTTTAGCATGTTACACGGTCTTGGATAAATTTTTTCTAACAATGGTCAACGGCGAGCCTCTTTACAGAGACTCGCCGTCTTGTTTTGACTGTTTTTTTACAGCCCCATATTTTTAGGAATCACTTGATGAGCTTCAGTGCCTTGGCAAGCTCCATGAGTACAAAGGGGACAAAGATCATACTCAGTGCGATCAGGTACATGGGCCAACTCAGGTAGATCAAGCCGAAAGCGGTCTTAACGGGAGTAAAGAGAACCAGAGCCATGAGCGCCACAGAGATCAGTGCCGCCTTGTTCAGGGTCTTGTTACCGAAGAAGCCGATCTTAAACAGGGAACGGTCGGAACGGACATTAAATGCCTGGACGATCTGGGACAGTGCCAGAACGGTGAATGCCATAGTCTGACCACCTTCTACACAGCCCATGACCTTCTCGCCTACGGCATAGGCAACCAGTGCCAGAACGCCGAACATCACGCCTTGGAGAACGATCCGCAGACCCAAGCCGTTGGCAAAAAGGCCTTCCTTCTTGGGACGGGGCTTTTCATCCATGACACCCTCTTCAATGGGCTCCATACCCAGAGCAATAGCAGGCAGAGAGTCGGTGATCAGGTTGATCCACAGGAGCTGCATGGACAGAAGAGGAGTCTTCTGCCACAGGAGCATGGCAAAGAATACGGCAATGACTTCGCCGATGTTGGTGCCTAAGAGGAAGCTGACAACCTTCTTGATGTTGCGGTAGATGCTACGGCCTTCCCTTACGGCCTCGACGATGGTGGCAAAGTTATCGTCGGACAGGGTCATATCTGCGGCACCCTTGGCAACATCGGTGCCCGTAATGCCCATGGCACAGCCGATATCCGCAGCCTTCAGGGCGGGAGCATCGTTGACACCGTCGCCGGTCATGGAGACCACCTGATCCTTCCGCTGCCATGCCTTGACAATGCGGATCTTGTTCTCGGGGGAAACACGGGCATAAACAGAGATCTGCTCTACCTGTGCATCCAGTTCTTCATCGGTCATGGCATCCAGTTGCGCACCGGTAATAGCCATCTGCCCGGGCTGTAAAATACCCAGAGCCTTTGCAATGGCGGAAGCGGTAACAACATGGTCGCCGGTGATCATAACGGGCTTGATCCCTGCACGGAGGCAGGTACGGACAGCCTCGGCAGCCTCCGGTCTGGGAGGATCGATCATACCAAGGAGTCCAAGGAATGTCAGATCCTGTTCCAGTGTGGACAGATCCTCCGGCAGTTGGTCGATCTCTTTATAGGCAACGGCAATCACACGCAGAGCGCAGGAACTCATTTCCTCGTTCATTACTCTGGCCTTTTCCAGATCGTCCTTAATGCAACGGGGCATCATCATATCCACAGCGCCCTTGACAATGACCAAGAGCTTTCCGTCTACCTTATTGACGGAGGTCATGAGCTTACGGTCGGAGTCGAAGGGAAGCTCTGCT
>JAZREB010000321.1:0-1477 GCA_045660585.1 Faecousia sp.
TTGGGCATCTGCAAGTTCTGTGGTGCGGTAGTCCTTGTAGATCTGTGCCTTTGCACCGTAGCGGAGCAGGTCTGCGCACAGAGTCTTCAGGACAGAAGGTGCGGAATCCTTGTTCAGCTGAGCATAGGCGTACTGTGCCACGCTGTACAGATCCGCCTCGGAGCAGTATAGCTCACCGTTCTTCTCTCCGTAGAGCACGGAGGAAATGCTGTCGTTCATCTGCACGGCAGTAATGCCTGTGAGGACGAAGTAATAGTAAGAGCCCACTTCCTCAGGCAGGAGCTTGACGGTGGTAGTGCCCATGTAGAATTCCTCGCTGTAAACATCCATGGTACATTCCACATAGACGGTGCTCATATCATAGCCTGCAAGCAGGGTCTTGGGAACCACGAAGTTTACGGAAATATCACTTGCTAAATTCAGACTGTGGCTCAGCTTCATGGACGGATCCAAAACAGGCTCTGCAATTTCCTTCTTTCCGCAAATACACAGGCCGTTTTCATAGCTGTGGGCAGAGGTGGAAGCCTTGTTACAACGGGAGCAACGTCCCTCGTGGTTCTGTCCCAGATCGGTGTACACGTAGTTGTGACCCAGACGGGGAAGGACGGTCTGTGCCTTCAGGGTCACAGAACAACGACTGCAAATTTCTCCATCGCTTATACCGGAGCTCAGACAGGTAGCCGCCTGACCGGGAACGATCTGCACCGCATGTCCCAGAGCCTCGCTCTCTACGGTGAAGGTGTAGGTGCCGTACCCACGTTCCTTCCACTCATAGCTGTCAGAGCCCTTGCCCGTACAGGTGGGAGCTGCGACAGTGGTCTTGGTATAGTCTGCTTCGCTGAGCTTGGGGACTGCCACAGTCTTGTTGGCAGAGCACAGCTTGCAAGCTCCCGTGAGGCTGCCCGCAGAACTTACGGTAGGTTCCTTGCTCATAGACCAAGCATAGCTGTGTGCCTCACTGCTGCTGTAACCGCAGGCACAAGCCATGGCGTGATTCTGTCCGTCTGCGGAGCTGTAGCTGTAGCTGTGTGCATCGGCGGCAAAAACCGGGGTAAAGGTGGTGTGGCCGGTAATATTGGTCAAAGCCTTGTCCCAGCCTACGAAGGTATAGTGGTTGTTCTCATCATAGGTCTTGGTGGGAGTTTTACCAAGGTATTGGGCAGTTCCGCCCTCTGCCACCAATGCGGTGGAAAGCACGGTTCCGTCGGCACCGAGGAAGGTCACATCATACATGGGAGCGGGAGCATCTTCCATTTTACCTACAAAGATATAGTCGATGATCACAGAGCCGTTACCGCCGTTACCCTTCACATCGCGGAAGCGGAAGCCCAGAGCGGTCAGCAGATCCGCACCCCTAAAGCTCTCTTCTGTCAGAGGAATGTTAATAACCTGATAGTCCGTGGAATTGGGATCGAAGACGGCATTCAGATTCTCAAAGCTCTTCCGTACTCCATCCTTTTCCGTCTGATAGCAGACC
>JAZREB010000322.1:0-3740 GCA_045660585.1 Faecousia sp.
CGAGCCCGCCCCCGAGGTTGCTCCCGAGGCCGAAAAGGCCGAGCCTGCAAAGGACGATCTTCTCTCTGCCAATGCAGTCACCGGTCCCAAGATGCCCACAGGCAATCTGAAAATGAACAAGAAGGGTAAGCGCTCCCGTCACCGCAAGAATCTCGTTGTAGAGGTTCCCTGTGATTCAGAAGAATCCGAGGAAGCCGTGGAAGTCGCATCCATCCCCACCACCATCGTGGTAGATGCTCCCGCTGATTCCAAGGACAGTGACAAGGCCGTCCCATCTCAGGAAGCTCCCAAGACAGCGAACTCCGCCGGCTTCACCATGAAATCCGAGCCTTTCTCCTCTGAGGATGTGGATATCGACAGCTTGATCGCCTCTGTAAACGAGGTAGTGGGCATTGCCGATCCTTCCGATTCCGACGATTCTGCTACTGCAGAAGGCTTTAATCTCACCATGCACGTAGCTCCCGCAGAGTCCGGATACTCCGATTCCCTCCACGAAGATGTCCACGAGGAGCGTACAGAGGAACAGGAAGAAAAGAAGAAAGCAAAGTGGCTCCCCATCTCTCTGGTCGCCTGTCTGTCTGTTGCTATTGTGAGCGCACTTATCTTCCTGTTATGCAATTATTACGTAAATATTACTGAGCTGAATCTGGTCAACCACAGCACCAACGCAATTACTGTGGATCTGATCACTCCCGATGCCCAGGATTGTTTCATTGTAACCTGCACCGACAGCTACGGTCATTCCTATACCCGTAGCACCGAAGGTAGCCAGCACACCTTCGTAGACCTAAACGAAAACACCGCATACACCATTAAGGTTGTTGCTTCCAAGCATCATCGCCTCCGTTCCGGCAAGTCCTACTCCATCACCGTGAAAACTCCGGGTTCTACCAAGATCTCCGATTTTACTGCACGGAGAGGCGCCCAGGAGGGTGATGTTGTCCTGAATTTCAACAGCGAAGGCCCCAGCCCCGAAGAGTGGCAGTTCACCTACACCGACAGTAACGGTGTTCTCAGTGGTCCCTTCCCCTTCACCGACCATACCGCACTGGTTCCCGGTCTGACCGAGGGCGTTACTTATACCTTCGCCATCGAGGTTCCCGGCGATCTCTTCCTTTCCGGTGAGACCTCCGTGGAATATACCCTGTATCCCATTGTTACCGCTACCGATCTGCGGATCACCGAGGTAAACGGCACCACCGTTTCTCTGGTTTGGGTCGCCGGTGAGAACTATCCCGCAGAATGGAGCGTCACCTGTGAAGGTGGCGACTACAGCCAAACTGTTACTACCGCAGGCCAGAAGGTCACCTTCGAGAATCTCCCGGATCTGGCAAGAGACTATGTCTTCTCCGTCAGTGCTCTGGGCATGGATGAGCCTGCAACCCTGACCCTTCCCGCCAATCCCGTTGTCTTAGAAGATTTCGTTGCGGAATATCAGGAAGACGGCTCTGTAAAGGTCTCCTGGTCCACCCCCGCCGGTGTTCCCGGAAGTGGCTGGCACCTGAGCTACAACACCGTGGGCAATATGCAGATCCCCGATCTGGTCAGAGACATTACCACCGATTCTGTAATCCTGACCGATCTGATCCCCAATGCAGAGTATAAATTCACCCTGCAGTCCACCATCGGCGATGCTCTCATCGACATCTACGGTGAGACCTCTATTACCTTCGTTACTCGCGAGGCTGAGATCTTTGACGGCTACGACATCGATCCTGCTCCCGTATTCACCAGAGAGTCCGGCAACCTCTCCCTGTGGCTGTGCCCCGAAGAAGAGGATTGGACCTACCGTGATCTGGAGACCACTCGTAACGAATTCACCAAGGCCGAGAAAATTGCTGTCTGTCTCCAGGTGCAGAGCGTTTCCGCTTCTGAAGACAATGTAACCCTGCTGTACGTTATTCGTGACGAAGAGGGTCGGGTCGTTGTAGACGAGTCCCAAGAATTCACCTGGGATTCCCTGTGGTTCGACCGTCGCCATGCCAACGAGGTTCCTCTGCCCAGAGCAAACGGCAGTCAGGAATCCACCCCCGGCAAGTACACCTTAGAGATCTACATTAACGGCAAACTGCTGTTACAGCGCGGATTCACCATCGTGTGATCCCCTATTTCCGTAATCATAGGCTCCCCACCCTTTATGGGGAGCCCACAAACTCTTTCTATCATGGGGTCAGACCCATATAGATATAAAAATCCCACCACCTACCAAAAGGAGGAAAACAATGCAAAACTGGTTTGTTGTTGTCATGGGCATTTCCACGGTTTTCGTTGCTCTGGTTCTGATCATCGGTCTGTGCTATCTCATTGCACTTGTCGGTAAAGAACGGAAGCCCAAGGCAGAAGCCCCTGTATCCGCCCCTGTATCCGGGGATGAGATCCCCAACAGAGCAGAATTTGTTGCCGCTGTCAGCGCCGCCATTGCTGAGTTTAGCGGTACCGACGCTTCTGCCATTCGTATCCTGTCCATTAAAAAAATCTAAAAAAAATTTATCTGAAAGGTGAAACTATCATGAAGAAATATCGTGTTAATGTAAACGGCTCCCTCTACGAGATCGAGATCGAAGAAATGTCTGCTCCTGCTACCATGTCCGCTCCCGTCGCTGCTCCTAAGGCTCCCGCTGCCGCTGCTCCCGCAGGCGGTGCACAGGTCAAGGCTCCCATGCCCGGCACCATCCTGGATGTAAAGGTTCAGAACGGTCAGGCTGTTAAGAAGGGCACCGTCCTGTGCATTCTGGAAGCTATGAAGATGGAAAACGAGATCTCTGCTCCCTGCGACGGCAAGATCACCTCTCTGAATGTCCGCAAGGGCGACAGCGTTGAGACCCAGGCATTGATTTGCACCATCGGCTAACAGATCCTTTTTATAGGAGGATACATATATGTTGAAGAATAAGAATTTCAGACGTAAGGGTCTCATGGGACTCTGCGCTCTGGTTTTACTGGTATGTCTGTGCTTCGCACTGGCATCTCCCGCAATGGCCCATGAGGAAGAAGCGAATGTTCTCCTCATCGCTCCTGCAGAAGATTCTGCCACCGAAACCGTAGCAGATTCTACCGCTACGAAATCCAATGCCGAGGCCGTCAAGGATTTCCTTGGTCAGACCGGTGTTATGAAGCTGATCAATGACATGGACTATAAGTCCCTGATCATGATCGTTATCTCCTTTGTACTGATGTATCTGGCAATCGGCAAGGGCTTTGAGCCCCTGCTCCTGCTCCCCATTGCTTTCGGCATGCTCCTGACCAACCTGCCCGGTGCCGGTATGTTCCACAGCGAGATTTTCGCAGAGGGACACATTCACTGGGATATGTTCCTGGACACCGATAACGTGGGTGTCATCGATATCCTGTACTTAGGTGTCAAGTTAGGCATCTACCCCTGCCTGATCTTCATCGGTGTCGGTGCTATGACGGACTTTGGTCCCCTGATCGCAAATCCCAAGAGCCTGCTCTTAGGTGCTGCCGCTCAGTTAGGTATTTTCGTTGCTTACCTTGCCGCTGCCGCTACTCCTCTCTTTTCCCAGATGCAGGCCGCTTCTATCGGCATCATCGGCGGTGCAGACGGTCCTACCGCTATCTACACCACCTCTATGCTGGCTCCCGAGCTTCTCGGACCCATTGCCATTGCCGCATATTCCTACATGGCTCTGGTTCCCGTCATTCAGCCCCCCATCATGCGTGGTCTTACCACCAAGAAGGTACGCCTGATCCGCATGGATAACCTGCGCCCCGTTTCCAAG
>JAZREB010000323.1:0-2283 GCA_045660585.1 Faecousia sp.
CTGCGAATGAAGAATTCTTTTCCCATATAAATTTTCATTTGCCGATCAGCCTACAGCATGGTAGACCCCAAGGGGACTGTCTCACTAAAACCGAGCGATTCCTCTCGAAGGGGGGAATAGATAAATTTTCAGTTTGTACGGGTTTAAGATAAATTGTACGAATTTTCGGCTTTTTCTCTTTCCTGTTGCCCCTACCTTAAAAAGTTTCGCATAAATATTTTCAAGTACTACAGTTCTTTCATTTCACTCGGCTGCTTTTGCGGTCGGGTGTTTTTGTTTCGGGGTTTCTTTTTGTTTTACATATTGAAAAATTCTTCTTTCACTGCTATACTATTTTCATTATTGTCTTTTAGATTTTTTTGAATTCGAGAGGTAGACTATGTTTTGTGTTACCCATGAGGACGTGGCGGGGATCTTGCGGGATTACGGCATTGCTGCGGAGCTCAGGAATGTGATAGAATTGCAGAGATACGATTATGAGCAAGAGGATCCCGATTCAAAGGAAGTTCGCCTGATCGTAAAGGTTGAATTAGCGGACGACTCATCCCTTGTCCTTCGTTTTAAAAATGAGGAAGATGTGACCTTGGATCTGTTGGACAGTCAATGCTTTTTTGCCCATGAGCTGAAACATCACGGTATCCTTACTCCCCTACAGTATCAAGCCAATGGGCGTTTTGCCAATCCATATACCATCGGTGGCTATGAAGTCTTTGTTACTCTGGAACAGTTTGTTGAGGGGGAAGTAAAGCTTATAGACCCGCAAATCGCGAAAAAGATCGGTGAACTCCTGGGCAGAAGCCACCGGATCACGGAAGAGTATGATCTCCATGTGGACAATGATGTTTTGTTTGATCCTTTTTCGGACAATGATCTGTTTGATTTTGAGGGCTTCCTGTCTGTGGAACCTCTTGTGCAAGGGGAGGCAAAGCTGCTCTTTGACCAAATTGTTGCCACCTACCACAGCTATATGGATCTGCTTGCCCCTTTGCGGAAGCGCCGGAAGTATGCTGTGCAGGGAGATATCAGCAACTGCAATTTGTATCTCAGCCCCTGTGGAGAAGTGGGTGTCTTCGATTTCAACAGAGCCGGAGACAATGTTCTTTTCTGTGATGCAGTCATGCAGGGGATCTTTGAGGCGAAGCTCATGGACTATCCTGAGGATCGTGAAGAAGATTTTGAAGCTAAAATCTTGTCGTCTTTTTGGGCGGGCTATTGTTCCGTCCGTAGTCTCACTGCGGAAGAGAGAAAGCTCTATCCATATTTGCACGCTATCATCCATGCTTTTTGGACTGCTGACATTCGCTGGAGCGAAAACAGCCTCCTCAACGCCTACGAAGCCAAAGATGAGACCCGTGTCCATAAGTGGCTTTTGACGATTTGGGATCGTCTTACGCATGCGGACATTCTTACCCACAATATGGATCTGTCAGATGTTTTGGAAATTTGCTATTTAGGAGAACAATAGGAGGGCGGAATCGTATGAAGTTATATCATATGAGCCAAAGCTTACAGCTTGGGGATGTTTTGATACCGGATTATCAAAAGACAATGGAGCTTGTGCAGCCTTTTGTGCAAGCCTTGGAGCGAAGCATAGACTGCTTCTATGCCATGGTTCTCAATGGGAAATATATGTATGCCCTGTTGGGAAAGTTTAAGTTATGGGAATGGTCGGATTATGCCAAATGGGCTACGGAGGGAGCCTTTGAGTTTATCCGAAAAACAGAATTCCCTCACTGCTACGGACGCATGAGCAGTAACTATTTTTTTGATAATCTTCCCGACTGCAAGAAGCACTATGACTATGACTGGGCAAATGAAAGCATAGAAGAACAAGAAAAAGTCCATCTCTTCGAGGTGGAGGTAGAGGATGAAGCACCCCAAAGGCGGGATATGAACATCTACGATGAAGCATACGATGCTCTGTCTACCTCTCAAGATGTGCAATCGGTTCTGGATTGCGCACGACGATATTTCCGTGGGGAACAAACCGAAGCCCCTGTTTGGGAAATCATGAGCACAAAGCCCGCGAAAGCCGTAGGGGATATTTCCGAATATCTTGTCGTCTCGCGTTGATACAGGATTGAAAATTGATGTCCCTTGTGATACAACCCGAGTTTGCCACTTGTTAAACGAAAAACGGAGCCCTTACAGCTCCGTTTTTCGTTGCAAATACAGGGATTTCCTTGTGTTTGCAAGGGGGTAAAATTTTTGAAATTATGTACCTACAAATATGTGCCTACTTGAAAATCTTCATATCTTTTTTGAGACTTTTTAGCTCTGGTC
>JAZREB010000324.1:0-12156 GCA_045660585.1 Faecousia sp.
CTGTGAAAACCTATCGGGGTTCGACTCCCCTCAGCTTAAGTTTTACAAAACAATCTCGTTAGGTTTCAGATTCCCCTCTTTACAATTTCCAATCTTTATGGTATACTGTTATGGAGATTATGTAAATTGAGTATTTATGTCCTGTTGCAAAGTATAATTTTACCAATTCTCCTTATATCTTCGGGTCGCAACAGCAGATTTTTCATTAGAGTTTCTTTTCCGTGAAGAGCCGAGTCCTGCAGTACATTGAGAAACTCCCACAGCAAATCGGGATCCTGTGTGGCATCCCTGCTGACAATGCATTTGATTCCAACCATACCATATTCCGATATTTCGGTGATTCCACATTCCTGTTATAGATGAGAGGAAGTTGTATGAAACAATATATCATCCGCGGCGGAAAGCCTCTTTCCGGCGTAGTGTCTATCAGCGGTGCCAAAAATGCCGCTGTTGCCATTATCCCTGCGGCCCTGCTGATCAACGGTAGCTGTCGGATCGAGAATGTCCCCGACATTTCTGACATCCGCCTCCTTCTGGAGATTTTAGACAGCATGGGTGCTGTTATTCGCAAAATCAGTCCCAATACCATCGATATTGATTGCTCCCACGTGAGAGATTCCGAGGCCTCCGATGCTCTGGTACGTCGGATCCGCGCCTCCTACTATTTTATCGGAGCTCAGCTTGGTCGTTTCGGTCATGCCCGTGTGGCACTGCCCGGTGGCTGTAACTTCGGTCCCCGTCCCATTGACCAGCACATCAAGGCCTTTGAGTCCTTAGGTGCCGAGGTAAATGTGATTGATGAGTGTGTCTGTGCCTCTGCCCCCGAGGGTGGCCTTGTAGGCAGTCGGGTAAACTTAGACATGGTTTCCGTAGGTGCCACCATGAATATCATGATCGGTGCTGTTCTGGCAAGCGGTATCACCATTATCGAGAATGCCGCCAAGGAGCCCCATGTAGTCGATCTTGCAAACTTCCTCAACGCCATGGGCGCAAAGGTCTCCGGCGCCGGTACCGACGTCATTAAGATCCGCGGTGTCAAGGCGCTCCACGGTGGATCCTATACCACCATCCCCGATCAGATCGAGGCCGGCACCTATATGGCCGCCGTAGCCGCCACAGGCGGTAATGTTCTTGTACAGAACGTCATTCCCAAGCATATGGACTGCATCAGCGCAAAGCTGCGGGAAATGGGCGCAAGAGTCACGGAATATGACGATTCCATCCGAGTAGAGCGGGTCAATCCCCTCCGCAGAGCTAACGTCAAGACCCTCCCCTATCCCGGTTTCCCCACAGACATGCAACCTCAGATCGCTGTGTGCATGGCTTTGGCCAACGGAACCAGCATCATTACAGAGAGTATCTATGACACCCGTTTCCGCTACTGCAACGAGCTGTGCAACATGGGTGCCTCCATTAAGGTCGATAACAAGCGTGCTGTCATCACCGGTGTAGAATCTCTGACAGGCTGTACCGTCCATGCCTGTGACCTCCGCGCCGGTGCCGCCATGGTCATTGCAGGTCTTGCCGCCTCAGGCACCACTGTCATCGAGGACGTCAAGTATATCGAACGTGGTTACGAGAACATCATCGAAAAGCTCCGTGATCTGGGCGCAGATATCTGCTGTGCCGACGTTCCCAATACCTAATCACTTTCCATCCAACCTAAAGTTAGGAATTACGTAACTAAGAACTGCGAGAGAGGCTTCGGTTTCTCTCGTTTTTCTGTTTCCGAGATCCTGTAAAAATTCCCTACTACATATCAACTCTTTGATAAGTAGTAGGGAATGGAGCTTATCCCTGCACATGGCTGTCAGTTCTGTGTTATCTACCAAGAAACATAAGGTTCAGGTCTACATAGCCTTCGATCCCGGGGACAGTGCCACTGTCTGTATACTGCACACAGTGGTACAGATACGGAAACTCCGGCACAGAGCCGTATTCCGCAAGCCACAGAGTATAGTCCTCGATCTCCCGCAGATCCAGATAGTTGTAGCCATAATCCTGATTAAAATATACTCCCGGCTCATAGCCCTCATCTTCTACTGCCTCGCAGAAGGCAACGGCACATTCTGTCATCGGCATAAGCCAGGGTTGCGGAACACGACCCTCTAAATATTCCCAATCGTAGAACACAGGAAGGTGGAGCTTTTCTCCATCCAGGAGATCACAGACATATTCCGCCTCCTCCTCAGCCTCCTCCGGGGTAATTGCCTGAGAGAAGAAATACACCCCTACTTTCAAGCCCGCTTTTTTTGCCTCTCGGAGATTATAGGCAAAGCAGTCATCCTCATACAGATTCCCTGCGGTAGCACCGCGGAAACCTGCCCGTATAATGGCAAAGTCCACACCGCTGTCCGCCACAGCCTGCCAATCGACCTCTTCCTGATGGGTCGATACATCAATGCCGATCATATAGGAGCGATCCTTATAGTGCAGGAACCCATCCTCCCAATAGTAATTCTCTAAAACATAGTCATTCTCCGGGATTTTTTGGGACGTAGGCAGAGTCACATCCATATCCTGTAGTCTGTCCTTATATCGGGGATAGAACACTCCCACCAATATTGCAAGGATCACCAAGAATACTGTGATCCCTTTTCCGTAATTTCTCATAGGTTCTGCACCTTCTTTCCCCCTCAGTATATCATATTTGTCGAATTCCGTCAATTTTTAAATTTTCTCTTGTATAAAATTCGATTTTATAGTAGAATAAGAGAGTATATCACCATTGGAGGGATCCTTCATGAAGTTATCACTTCTACGCAGGTCGGTACTGCTCCTACTGCCGATCATGCTGTTATTATGCTCCTGCAGTAGCGCAGACACCCAACAGATCACATATCAGGGCACGACCACAGCCACTATCAGTGCCGTGGGAGATATTTTTTTGACAGACGATATGCTGGCTTACAGTCGTGGCATGACAGGGCTAACGGATTTTGCCCCCCTGTTCTCTCAGGTCGTAACCAAGACCGCCAAGGCAGATTTGACCATCGGCAATTTAGAGGGCACCTTCTCTAACACCTCTTCCGGCAGTTATCCCGATGCTCTGGCTTCTACCCTTGCAGAGGCAGGCTTTGATATCCTGCAGACAGCCAATTCCTACAGCGTTTACCAGGGCCTGTCCGGTCTGATCCGTACAAAGGATATTATCGAGGAACAGGGCATTCACGCACTGGGCACCTTCCGCACAGAGAAAGAGGCCAATAACGAAAACGTCCTCTTTAAAGAAATCAATGGCATTCGATTTGCCTTTATCGCCTTTACAAAGGGCTTTAACGGTATGGGTCTGCCTGCCAATTCCGAATATGCCGTAAACCTCCTCTACGAGGATTACGCAACGGATTATGAGGATATCGACCGCGAGAGTATCCTCGCTCTGGTAGAGACCGCCGTCGCCGGAAAGCCGGACTTTATCATCGCCTCTCTCCACTGGGGCAGTGAAAATATCAGCGGTATCAGTTCCAGCCAGGAGACCATCACAAAACTCCTCCTGAACGCCGGTGTTGATGTGATCTTAGGTTCCCATTCCCACCGTCTGGAGCAGGTGGAACGGATCACCTTAACAGAGGAAAATCAGCCCGATCGGGAATGTATCGTAGCCTATGGTTTGGGAGATTTCTGTTCCACTACCGCAGGTGAGAGCAATACCTCTATTATTTTAAATCTGGAATTTACCAAGGATCACGAAACCGGAAAGCATACCATCGGCACTGTGTCCTATGTCCCTGTCAGCACCGTAGACAACGGTGTGGGCGCCTCCCCTCGTTTTGCTGTGGTGGCTACCGAGGATGCCGTCGCCCTGTACGAGAACAACTACTACCGCAAAATCGGCGAGGAAGCCTATGAATCCATTTCAGAAGATCTCTTGGATCTGGAAGAAACCATCTTCCCTCCCGTAACGGAATAACAACACATACCCCCTCTGCAACAGAGCCATTGCAGAGGGGGTTGTTTATGCTTTATGGTGGATTACTTGAAGTATGCCAGTGCGGAATCGGAGTAAGCTACCAGAGCCTTGCACAGCTCCAGGAGAGAACCGGTACGGCCATTGCCGTAGCTGTCAGCGCTGTAGCACATAGAGGGAGAAACCTGAGTGTCCCCTGCATAGACAGCAACAGTAACAACACTGCGCAGTTCAGCAGCCAGGAGTCCGTCAAAGTTAAATGCGTAGTAGTTCAGAGTTGCATTATACAGTTCGGGGCCGGAGATCTCAGTCTCGACGGTCTTGCCTGCATAATTGACATAGCTGATCTTCAGGGTCAGATCCTCAACATTGCCTGCATATGCAGAAGCGTTGAAGACGAAACGGAGAACAACCTTAGACTCCAGATTCAGAGCCTTGCCTGTCCAAGTAACACCGGGAGTTGCAAGATCGTCCAGAACCTTATAGTTATCGCCGAAGGTCAGGCCGGAGAGATCACTAAGGAGAGCCTTCTGTGCAGAGGTCATAGCCTGATCTGCAGGAGCATCGGTGCGGTAGCTCTTAAAGGTCTGTGCAGCTGCGCCGTAACGGAGCAGGTCTGCGCACAGAGTCTTCAGTTCTGCAGTGTTGCCGTCCTTGCTCATCTGAGAATATGCGTAAGAAGCAACGCTGTAGGAATCCGTAGCGGAAATGAATTCCTTGCCATCCTTGGTCATGCAGAGAACAGCCTCTACAGTATCACCAATCTGGATAGCAGTGATGCCCTTAAGGGTGAAGTAGTAATAGTAGCCGTTGAGAACGGGTTCTACCTTTACTGTCTTGGTTCCGGTCTGAACATTGCCCTCGAATACGGGGATGGTGCATTCCATATAGTAGCTGTCATAAGCACTGAGAGAAGCGGCCTCAACAACATAGTTAATGGAAATATCACTTGCAAGATTCAGGGTATGACGGATCTGGATCGCGCTGTCTACTTCGGGAGCAGAAGCACCGCCGAAACCGCAATCATTGCAGACACCGTCGGTCAGGGTATGAGCGGCGGCACTGAGGCTCTTGGAGCAACGCTCACAGGTGCCGGTATGGGTGCCGTTGCCATTGTCTACATACTTGTAGCTGTGACCCAGACGGGGAATGGTGGTCTGCTGTACCAGAACGATACCGCAGGTACCGCACTTCTGACCCTCGGTGAGACCGGAGGACAGACAACCTGCTTCCTTACCGGGAACGATCTGTACGTTGTGACCCTTGGGGGCAATCACAGTCTGTGCAACGATAACCTCGGAGCAAACTGCGCAGTGGGAACCCTCGGTCTTACCGGGAGTGGTACAGGTGGCATCTACGCCGGCATCTACCACGGGAGTATGACCTGTTGCAGGGATCTGAGTCTGGGCAGTGAATACTTCCTTACAGACAGAGCAGTAGGAGCCCTCGGTCAAACCGGTGGTGGTGCAGGTTGCGGGCTTGCCGTTCTGAGTAACGACCTTGTGACCGGATACGGGGATCACTTCACAGCCGGAAATAACGTTGTTACATACGGTACATACGGTACCGGCAGTCTTACCCTCGGTCACGCAGGTTGCGGCAATAGGGGCAACGCTCTTGGGAGTGTGTGCGGTGGCAGGGGTAGTTGCATCATAGCTCATGCCACAGGAGCAGGTGAAGCGGGTAATGCCTTCCTGTGCACAGGTAGCCTGCTGGATCACAGTCTGGGTGTAGCTGTGGCTGTGGGTCATGGTGCAGTAAATGGGACGAGAAGTACCGAAGAGAACCTCGGTAAACTTTGTGCCGGAAGTACATGCTTCCATCTTAACGACACCGTTTTCCCAGTCGGGAGTGCCGGTAACATAGAAACCGCAAGAACGCAGCTGCTGGGGGCTGAGAACGTTGGTATCGTCGTAAACCGTTACCGTCTTGTAGTCGGAAGAGTAAACAACAGTATTGTAATTTGTGAAATCAGCATAAGCCTTGGACTGAGCAGCCTTGTTCTTATCAAAGCGAAGGTCGCCCATAAGGGTGAAGCGGATACCCTTAATGTTCTGAGAAGAGGAGCTGGAGAGAGTCAGGTTCGCCATGTTGAAGGTCAGCATGCTCTTGCTCTCATCATAGGTAGCGGCGGCCATGGACATGGTAGCACTCTGGAAGAATGCAACACCCAGGATATCGCCACCATAGTTTTCGTCGTCGTGATTGATCTCACGAGCCAGCTTCATAGCCTCCTGTACGTCGTTGTACAGGGTATTGCCGGTGCCCCATGCACCGTCCGTGGGTCTGCCGGAGTCCATGGTCTGGTAAGCCTGGAGGCCGGGAACAACATTACAGCCAACAGCGGCTGCCTGACGGCTGAGATCAGCAACCCAAGTAGAGGGCATCTCGAACTCAACAGCATAGATCATGGGGGTGATGTAGTCAACATAGGGAGCCATATGCTCGGGAGACTGAGCATAGGTACCGCGGAAGCCAACATCCTCCAGTGCCTCGGGCATGAGGGCGGCAGTGAGGATCTTGTCGCCGCAGTTATCCTTCATGAGCTTGACGAAGTTGGTAACAGTGTCGATACGGAACTGTGCAACAGCCTTACAGCCGATGGCTACATCGGAGTTGTCGTTCAGGAGGAGAGCTTCGGAGAAGTTGGGGCCGGTAGCAGCGGTGCCGCCACTCTTAATGTAAATATAAGCAGGATAGCTTGCACCGCCGTTGTAGCCGGCAGTGGTCTTGTTTTCGATGGTATACTGATACTCACCGCTGACACACATGGCCTGAACAGCGGCATTCCACTGCTGGTGGGTGATGCCGTAGTGAGTCAGAACATAGTCACGAGCTTCCTTGCCCCAGTCATAATACAGGGAGCCGTAGCGGATGGTATCCAAATGAATACCTGCCAGATCGGTCATACCGGCAAGCTGCTTGACCAGCTTGACCATGTAGGTCTGATAAGCAGAGTTACGGAGATTGACATAGCCATGAGGGATGTCGTCAGAGGTGTTCGCAGTCCAGTCGTAGCCGGTACGGAAATGGAAGTAGTTGGCGCCGGAATTGCTCTTGAGGAAAGCATCATCACGAGCAGCCATGATCCATGCGTGAACGCGAATGCCATAGGGCTTGGCAGCGTTAATTGCAGTGGTCAGTGCAGAGGTGTTGACACTACCGGCAGTACCCTTAATGAGGAGGTATACGTCGGTAACGCCGGTCTTGGAATACTGAGAGAACAGGGTGGATGCACCATACTTGCTCATGGTGTCATTCCAGAGCCACATGCCGACAATGCCATCTTCTACATTAGCGGTGGCACGGACAGCAGGAGTCTCTTCAGCGGGGGCGGCCGATGCCATTGCAGGTACCATAGATAAAATCATGGCAAGAGACAAAAGCATGGCAAGGAAACGTGCGGTTCTTTGCTTCATTGGATTTTTCTCCTTTCATATGACATGATCTCATTTATAGGAAAATAAAACCATGGATTATACTATTTTATCGGATATTTGGTAGAATGTCAATTACTTAAACAAGAATTCTTTTGCACTTTTCTGCAATGACACATAATTCTATTCTTTTAAAGAAATAACAGACCAATCACATGCAAGAATTCTGTCTTTTTCCGTCAAAAATCAGGTTAACAATAATATGACCACCCTTGTCAATTGACAAAAGTTATGAACATCATGCACAGAGTTATGCACAGGGCTAAAACCATTGGTAACACAAGGATTACAAAGAATCAGGAAAATTTTTACATATTTGAAATTTTCATTTCTTTTTCGATGGAAAGTGTAATTTCGTTTACATAATCATTATTATTCGTCAAAATATACATATCCCAAAGGGGCAATTTCTGCAAGTTTCATTGCCAAAGCATCCCTTATGCACATCCGGAGTATAACCGTTCTTTCCTCCCCTTAACAAGCCGCGAACCATCGCACAGGCTCCCCTCTCCGTCCCACCTGCTCCCATACCAATTTCGGTTTATGGAACAGTTTTGGGTTTTCCCCATACCCTATGCATTTGGTTAAATACAACACCGATTTATCTCGGACATAGATAGATATTTTTTGCAGGGTCGGAAACGGAAAAATCCCTCCTGAGACAGGAGGTCTCAGGAGGGATCCGGTATTAAGTATGGGATGATTCTCTACCGAAGAAAATCATTAGCCAAAGTATGCCTTTGCAGCGTCGCTGTATGCAAGGAGAGTCTTGCCCAGCTCTGCCAGAGCGCCGGTTCTGCTTGCGCAGTAGGACTCTACGCTGTAGATCTGAGTCTCGGAAACCTGTACATCGCCTTCGTAGAGGGCCATGGTCAGTTCAGATCTCATCTCGCTTGCAAGGAGCGTGTCTACAGTGAATGCATAGTAGCCGAGAGCTGCATTGTAAACCTCAATATCCTCAACGATCAGGGCAACTTCTTCACCCTTGGCGTTGGTATAGGATACACGGAGATTCAGAGCTTCCATATTGCCGGCATAATCCTTCAGAGCGAAGACAGCCTTAACAGCAACCTTGGAATCCAGGATCAGGGACTTGCCTGCCCATGCAATGCCGTTCTCTACATCGCCCAGAGCCTTTGCGACACTGACTGCGGAAACAGCATTGATATCGGTAACGTATGCCTTCTGTGCATCGGTCATAGCAGCATCGGCAAGGATATTTTCGCTTCCCTTATAGGTCTGAGCCTGTGCGCCGTAACGGAGGAGGTTAGCGCAAACAGCCTTCAGTTCTTCGGAAATGCCTTCCTTGTTGAGCTGTGCATATGCGTACTCAGAGACAGAATAAACATCGGTTTCGGAAACGTACTCTTCTTCACCCAGGAACATGTGGAGAGTTGCGGTCAGCTCTTCGGTCATGTCGACTGCGGTAATGCCGTCAACTACGAAGTAGCCGTATTCGCCCTTGACCTCAGGCTCCAGGCAGAAGGTCTCACCCTTGAAGGTGACTTCCAGATAGCTACGGTCGTAATCAGCCAGAGTAGCCTTGGAAACCAGGTAGTTCAGGGAAATGTCGCTTGCCAGATTCAGGCTGTGCTTGATCTCTGCACTATCATCAACAGGGAGCTCATTTTCAATTTCCTGAACCCACTTCATAAGGTTAAAGTCTACAGCAATGCCTCGGCCGGTAGCTTCGTCGGTCTTGATGTTACATACTGCGGTAATTCCTGCGCCGTTCTTCAGGTAAATATAACCCTCTTCGGTGACATAGGAAGTAACATCGTAGTACATTTCCACTCTGGAAGTGGTGGTAGCCAGAACGACGAACTTATCCTTTTCTTTGATACTGGGATCGTAAATCTTCAGAGTTGCAGATTCGCCGTTGTGAGACTTCAGGCTGATCATTACCTTGTCAGAGCCGGTACCAACCTTGAAGGCAATGCCATGGGTACCGTTGAGGTAAACTTCCTTTTCGGGTCCGTACTGACTGTACTTCGCATTGTAGTACAGGGGCATCTCACCGCCGAATGCTTCCTTGATCTGGAAGGTATTCATGGGATTATTGATGGACAGACCATCGTAGTAATAGTTACGTCCGCTGTATTCTCTGCCGTTGGGAGAGGTAACAGTAGTTGTGCGATAGTAGACATTCTTACCCTGATACTGAACATTGATAGTCAGTGCAGCATCCTTGTAGAGGTAGAACTTAGCGCCGTCCTGCTTGGTATAGAGTGCACCTTCCATGCCCAGGATCATACCTGCAGTGGTCTGCCCCTGCTCTGCAGTGGAGCTACCGGCAGCGGTGTAGAGAACGCCGTCAACCTCGGTGCCGTCCCATGCAGTTGCGTTGGAAGAATCTACCAGAGCATCGTTAATGTTGGTGATCTTGGCATTTGCCTCGCCGGCCCGCTGATAGCCATAATATGCAACAGCATTTTCCGGAACATTATTGATGGTGTTGTATACACGGAAGCCGTCAATGTAGACATTGTACTGACCGTTAGCGGCAGCATCAATGGAACGGGTTGCGGCTCTGTCATAACCACTCTGAGAGGGAATGAAGGTGAAGTCTGCATCTGCGGGGATACCGTAACGCTCACGGAGAGCTTCTTCGGTAAGGGTAGCACCCTTCTTCCACGGGCTGACATAGTTGTGGTCGAAAATGGAGTCATAGAAAGCGGTGATACGGATGTAGTAGGTGCCATAGGGCAGATCATCGCAACGAACAACGGGGATCTGGTTAAGAGTTGCTTCTTTCAGGTAAGTATCTACCAGATAGCTACGGACATCATTTTTATTCCCTTCATCGGTAGAAACCTCAACTGCCAGAGCACCGGAGTCGGGACCGGTCTGTGCAAAGATATCGAATCCTGTACCGGTAATGGTGAAGGTAGCCTGAGCAACGCCCTTGGTCTTGGACACGGTAACTGCACTCAGTGCATTGTGGTAATAGTCCTTGCTGTAGTCGCCATTGTACAGATCGTCATAGCCATGGATCACAGAATTATTGTGAGACTGGACACCTTCTGCATATTTGCCGATGGTATCCCAACCATTCTTGTCAAAGGACATGAAGGTATCGTCGTAGGTCATGACATTGGCAGGAATGACATAGAAGTTACGAGCAACCGTGGTGTTACCCTTCTGTGCCTTGGGAGCGTTGATAGCGGTAACCTGATACTTTACAGTGGTGTAGTCCTTTTCCAAATAGGACTTAGAACCGGAAGTATAGTTGCTACGGAAGTTGTAGCAAATGCTGGTGCCTTCAATAGCACCGTTGGTGCCGGTCACCTTGGGAGACAGACCGCTTTCCTTATCCAGAGGAGTCTTTACGGTCTCGTCAAAGTCGACAACTACATACTTGGGTCCATAGTAGTTGGGAACCAAAGTCTGAGTAGCAGACTGGAAAGGAGCAACACCGATAGAGTCCACTTCGTTGCTGGTATAGGTCAGAGTTGCCAGAGCAGACAGGATCTGGTCCAGAGTGAAATCGAAGGTTGCACCGGACTGTGCACCGTTTGCGGTGAAGGCATCGGAGCCTGCATTTGCAATCAGAGCATAGAGATCTTTCAGAGAAATGCTAAGATTGACATAGTCATTCTTGTTGTTTTCCAGATACTCTAAGAGTGCGTCAGGATCTTCCAACATAGCTGCGAAGATTTCCTTTGCAAAGTCGCTGTTTACAGAAGCATTCTGGTTGGCGACCAGGGTTTCCAGATCCATGAAGTAGTCATAAACCTCGGTTTTGAACTCTGCCCGAACGTTGGCATTGGGGATCTCGTATTCGATTTCTTCCTTGCTGAAGTCGGGCTGTGTGCCGCTGTCATCGGTAGTAGACAGATACAGACCGGAAGCGTCGGTGTTGGTGGGGATATTGTTGCCACCCAGGGTGTTATCACGGTTGACCTCAATAGGGATCTCAATACCGATCTTGTAGCCCTTGGTGAACTCGGGATAGCAACCTTCGTTCTCAACATCCTGTTCTCTGATGGTGCCGTTCTTGGCATCCAGCCAGTTCAGGCGGATAGCGCTGATGTCCAGATCCACATTAGGCTGGCTGGGATCATCCTTGTCGATCTCGCAATCCCAGAAAATCTTATATGCTCCGTTAGAAGCGGTAATAACAGTGTCACCAACAGTAGTCAGAGAATGCTCGCCGATGTACTTCTTGGAGCCGAAGGCACCGTTGCCCAAATACTGCTGAATGTAAACCTTCACATTCTTGTCGGCGTCGAGCATAAACTCACGGGTGATCTCGTCATAAATAGAAACGGAGTCCTTCTCACCTTCCAGAGGAGTTACCACATCAGTGGTAATTTTACCCAGAATGGTAACAAAGTGCTCTAAGAGCTGTCCACCCTGACCATCGTCTGCCAGGAAGCAGTCATTTACTGCCTGGGTGCCGGTAGCTTTCATAGAAGTTGCTTCGGGGTAGTTGGAGGATACCAGGTGGAGGAAGTTCTGTGCCTTGATGTCATCATTAATACCATCATATAAGGGCAGACCGGTTTTAGAATCAATAACGGACAGATCGATTCCCTCAGCGGGATCCAATCCATCAATAAAGGAAAGGGTGTAAATGGTAGCACCGTCATCCTTAATAGTCTTGGCGGCATTGATTGCAGCATCACCAACCTTGGGACCATACCACATACCACCGGTGGGAGTACCGTCAGTCAGCAGAATAACTGCACGACTTCTTTCAGGATCCTTTGCAGGAAGAGCTCCGTTGACAAGGAGGTCCTCAATAGCACAATTGGTATAAGTAGTACCGTAAACGTACTCATTCTCAATGATCTCGTCAATGAAATAGTT
>JAZREB010000325.1:0-2955 GCA_045660585.1 Faecousia sp.
TATCAGCTATCAGACAGAAAGTACACGGGAACTGTTCCGACGGATCCCTGTAGTGGATGTATATCTTGCCGCCATTCCTTCCGAAAAGGAGATGCCACCCCTTTCCTGCACCATGCGACAGAAGGAAATCGACGGTCTTTCCAATGCGGAGGTTCAACGGGAGAAATACTATGTATGGCGCCTGCTGGAATATGCCCTGGAACGGAGTTTTGGCTTCAGGAGCAAGGATCTTTCCTTCCAAAGGGAGGGAAAACGGTACTTTTGTGACAAGGCATGCTTTTCCCTGTCCCACAGTGGCGGTGTTTTGGCTGTAGCTGTCAGCCGTGACAAGGTCGGCGTGGATGTAGAGAAGATCTCGCCCCGAGATACGGACAGCTTGGCACGGCGAGTTTTCACCCCTGAGGAAACAGAAATTTATGAGAATCTTCCTATGGAGGAGAAAAAATCGTTCTTTTTCCGTGCATGGACAGGGAAAGAGGCACTGTTTAAGGCGGCCCATGAGGAGACCTTTGTCCCCGGGAAAATTGACACCCTGAAGGGATCTGTCAAGAGCTATGAAAAAAACATCAACGGGACAGACTTTTTCCTATCCGTTGCGACCCAAACTCCCGAAAGGATCCGCCTTTACGAGAATATAAGTCTTTGAGCAAAGGAAGGAAATGTAATGTCAAAGGAACCCAATCACTCTATGTCGGCGAAAGGAAAGCACAGAACTGCCAAGGCTGTAGCCGCGGTTACTGCTGTTCTTGTGGGCATGAGCGTTGCTTCTGTTGCCGCTACCATAGAGATCTATGATTCTTTCTTCCCTCGCTTTGAACGACCGGATTACGCACTGTATCCGGGAATGTATGAATATGGGCGCTATGGGGATTCTTTGCCCCGTGAGAGCTTTTTTATCCCCAATGGGGAGGAGAGCCTCTGTGCCTATTATTACCCTGTGGAAGAGCCCCACGGGCTTGTGGTAGCTGTCCACGGCTTCCATGCCGGGGCAGATGAACTGCTTCCTATGATTGAGCGCCTTACTGCAGGTGGGTATGCTGTTCTGTCTTATGATGCCACCGGGACCTATTCTTCTACGGGAGACAGCGGGGTGGGCATGTGTCGGTTCATCTGCGATTTGGACGTTGTGCTGAATTATATTGCCGGGGATAGGGCTCTTTCTGCTATGCCCTTGGTGTTGATCGGACACAGTTTAGGTGGGAATGCAGTTGCCTCTGTCCTTGCCTTCCACAGTGAGGTAAAGGCGGCGGTATGTATTGCGCCTATGAACGATGCCTCTACCTTGATGGTAGAGAGTAGTCGGAAATATGTGGACGATGTGGCGTATACCGTAAAACCGGTGTTCGATGCCTACCAGAACTATTTGTTCGGGGAATTTACGGAATATACCGGAGTTCGGGGGATCAATTCTACGGACATTCCTGTGCTGATTGCACAGGGGTTGAGTGATGAGACAATTCCCCATGACACTCTGGGGATTACTGCACATCTGGGTGAGATCACCAATCCTAACCTGTCTCTTTACTATGGTGAGGGATTACAGGGATCCCATACGGGGATCTGGCATTCCTTGGATGCGGAGGCATACGCCGTTCAGGTAAAAGCTACAATGAAAGAGTTAGAGTCTGCCAAAGGTGACGAACTGACCTACGAAGAGAAGGTGGCCTTCTATGAGACCGTAGATCACCGCCGCTACAGTGCCGTGAACGAAGAACTGTTCCAACAGATATTCAGAACCTTTGAATCCGGCCTTGCAGCAGACTGAGAAATTGTTTACAGAAATGCTTCTGTAATAAAATCGGGTAGGAGGCTGACCGTTAGTCGGTCAGCCGACCTCCCACAGAACCGTACGTACCGTTCGGTATACGGCTCCTCCCTTGTTTATGCCACTACAGATTTGTAGTAGACACTCAAACTTATGAATCCTGCCCTTTCCAACCTTGCGTTGGAGAGGGCAGGATTTATTATGGGGTTTTCAGAGCACCGCCAATATCCTTTTCTGCTGTTTGCCGGTCTCATTGCATTTTCATGGGTGATTCCCAGCCTTCGCAGATTTCGGTAAGCAGTCTTACCCTCATATATATGCTTCGTGTAACCTCAGGCCGGAGATTTGCCAACCGCTTCCTTCAGATTCCTCGTCGCCAAGGACACCCTTGCCTTAAGCTATATCCTTCCCGCTACCGGGCGGATTCGGGACTTGCACCCGTTAGAACATGCGCCCGCCGGGCGCAATAGAAAAGGCTCTGTTGGAGGAGGGAAAGCCTACAACAGAGCCTTGGGTTTCGATTGGTTTTTAGTTTGCGAAGTAGGCCTTTGCGCTATCGGAGTAGGCAAAGAGGGCTTTGCACAGGGTCAGCAGGTCGCCGGTCTTGTTGTTGCCGTAGGTGTCTGCACTGTACAGGAGGCTGCAGGAAACAGGAGTCTCTCCATCGTAGATCTGTACGGTGACAACGGAGCGAAGCTCTGCGGCAAGGAGAGTGTCCAGAGTGAAGGCGTAGTAGCTTAAGTTTGCATTATACAGCTCAGGGTTGGTTAGAACTACATTCTTTTCTGCGCCCTTGGTGTCGGTGTAGGTAACACGGAGGCTGAGATCGGACAAGTTTCCTGTGTAGGTGCCCATAGCGAAGACGAACTTCAGGCAAACCTTGGAGTCTAAGTTGAGAGCCTTGCCCTTCCATTCGATGGGAGCATTGGGAAGGTCAGTAAGAATCTTGTTGGTATTGCCGAAGGTGACAGAGTTGATGCCTGACAGGAAGGCTTTATGTGCCTCTGTCATCTTGCTGTCTGCCAGGGTATCCAAACGGTAGCCCTTGACGATCTGTGCCTTTGCACCGTAGCGCAGAAGATCAGCGCAGAGGATCGTGAGGGATTCTACATTGCCTTCTTTATTCATCTGAGAATAAGCGTAGTCTGCAATGCTGTAGTCGTCTGTGGGAGAGTAGTACTCCTGTCCAT
>JAZREB010000326.1:0-7041 GCA_045660585.1 Faecousia sp.
ACCTGCGCACGCTTCTGTGTACCGCCGAAGATGACGTCTTCCATCTTCTGACCGCGCAGGGAGCGCGAGTTCTGCTCGCCCATGACCCAGCGAATGGCATCGGAAATATTAGATTTACCGCTTCCGTTAGGGCCGACGATCGCAGTGATGTCATGGCCGAAGGAAACCACTGTACGATCCGGGAAGGACTTAAAGCCCTGTACCTCAAGTTGTTTTAGATGCATTCAAATACTTCTCCCATTGTATTATCAAGACACTATTTTACCAAATCTTACGACAAATTGCAATATGTTACCTTGATTTTTTACGGAGAAGGCTCTATTATTTTATCCGTTTTCTCCAAGGAGGCATCCAAGGGCAGAAAATGACCCCTCGATTGCTTGCAAACGCTTCGAATCGCGGGGTCATTTCATCCATATTATTTACTCAGGAAGTCTAAAGCACAGCATGCGGCGGCCTGTTCAGCACGCTTTTTGCTACTGCCGGAGCCTCTTCCCAGCTCTGTACCGTTAAGAGATACCTGTACCAAAAATTCTTTGCAATGGTCGGGGCCGGACTCTTCTACAACCTCGTATGTCAGGTGCTGATCTTTCTTCCGCTGGATCAGTTCCTGCAATTCCGTCTTATAGTCCCGTTTCTGTGAGATCTGCGTAAGAACGGGAAGGATCAGCCGAGATATGATCCCCTTTGCTTCTTCAAATCCGCTGTCTAAGTACGCCGCGGCAATGAGAGCCTCCATAACATCGCAGAGGATACCACTGCGGTTTCTGCCGCCTCCCTGGGCCTCTCCATGGCCTAAGAGCAAATAGTCTCCCAAACGGATCTGTTTTGCAACTGCCGCCAGATTCTTTTCACACACAAGCTCTGCACGGATTCGGGTCAACTCCCCTTCCGGCTTGGTGGGATAGGTTTGCCAGAGATGTTCCGCTGTAACAAAGCCCAGAATGGAATCTCCGAGGAATTCCAATCTCTCGTAGCTCCTGAGGCTGTCCTTGTAAACCTCATTGGCGTAAGAAGAATGGGACAGTGCATGTCGTAGAAGATCTTTGTCCTTATAGCTGTAGCCTAAGGCTTCTTCTAAATCCTTATACATTTTTTACCTCTCTGGGAAGGCTCATAGACTGAACATGATCTTTGATATCGGCGCAGTAATTGCTCTCAACTGCGTGGATGGCCTGTCTGATGGCACTGCGTACAGCTCTGGCATCGGAAGAGCCGTGGGCTTTGATAACCGGTTTGGAAATACCAAGGATCAAAGAACCGCCAACCTCACGGTAGTCCAGTGCCTTCTTGATATCCTCGCCCTTTTTGCAGAGGAGGGCACCGATCTTCGTCAAGAGATTCTTATAGAACATACCTTTAATAAGACCTGCCATATAAAGGGCGGTGCCCTCGATGGTCTTAAGGAATACATTGCCGGAGAAACCGTCTGCAACGATAACGTCAATGTCTCCGCCTACGGCTTCACGTGCTTCGATATTACCGACAAAATTGATGATTCCCTTCTCTCCCGCTTCCTTCAGAAGGCGGTAAGCCTCTTTGTGGAGGTCGTCACCCTTGGAATCCTCTACACCGTTATTGAGGAGAGCAACACGGGGATTTGTCTTCCCCTGTGCCTTTTGGGCATAGAAAGAGCCCATGCAACCGAATTGCAGAAGGAATTCGGGAGTACAGACAACATTGGCACCTGCATCTACCAGAATGGTTCCGTTGCCGATGGGAAGCGCAGGAGCAAAGGCGGCTCGGCGGACACCCTTGATCCGTTTGACCAGGAGGGTGGCACCGGTCAGGAGTGCACCGGTATTACCGGCGGAGATGAAAGCATCTCCCTCTCCGTCTGCCAGCATCTTAAGACCCTTGACCATAGAAGAACCCTTGTGCTGTTTCACAACCTCGGAGGCCTCTGCGTGCATGTCAACCACATCGTCTGCATGGCAGATCTCTACTCCCTTGGGAAGGGTTTCGTATCCGCACCCACGCATAGCAGAGAGGATCTCTTCTCCCCGACCGACCAGGATCATTTCCGCACCGAATTCCTCGGCTGCTTTCAGGGCACCTTCGACGATGGCCTGAGGGGCATTATCGCCACCCATTGCATCAATAATGATCTTCATTCCTGTTCCTCTTTTCTCATAGATTCAAGATATGCCAGGGCTCTGTTTGCAATGGCAAGGTTCTTGTTAGCCTTGCCCTTAACTCGTTCTTCCAGGGGATCAATAATGCCGAAATTTACATTCATGGGCTGGAAATTCACAGCATTCTCATTGCTGATGTAATATCCCAGAGCGCCCATTGCTGTCTTACGGCTGTAATCGGGAACGGGCTCACCCAGGATTCTGGCGGCCATGGATACAGCCGCTACGAACCCGGAAGCGCAGGACTCCACATAGCCCTCTACACCGGTCATCTGTCCTGCAAAGGCTACCATAGGATCCCGACGGTCTGCATAGGTGCGATCCAAAAGATTGGGAGAATTCAGGAAGGTATTGCGGTGCATAACACCGTAACGGACGAATTCCGCCTTATGCAGTGCGGGGATCATAGAGAATACTCTTCTCTGTTCCGGGAACTTCAGGTGGGTCTGAAACCCCACGATGTTATAGATATCACCTGCGGCATTGTCTCTGCGGAGCTGAACAACGGCATAGGGTTCCATGCCGGTACGGGGGTCCCGGAGACCTACAGGCTTCAGAGGGCCGTAACGGAGGGTATCTTCTCCCCGTCTTGCCATAACTTCTACAGGGATACAGCCCTCGAAGATATTCTTATCCTCAAAGCCGTGTACCTCTGCTTCCTCTGCATTGGCAAGTTCCCGAACAAAGTTCTGGTACTCCCAACGGGACATGGCGCAGTTAATATAGTCTGCAGAGCCGCGGTCATAGCGAGAAGCAAACCAGGCATGATCCATATCGATGGACTCCAAGGTTACCAGAGGTGCCGCCGCATCAAAGAAATGCATATACTCGGAATTGCCGAAATACTTGGCAATGGCGTCGCTCATAGCATCGGAGGTCAGGGGACCTGTGGCAATGATAACAGGACCTTGGGGGACTTCCGTGACTTCTTCTGCCACAACACAAATATTGGGATGGTTGCGGATCTTCTCTGTTACCAGAGAGGAGAATCCATAACGGTCAACTGCCAGACAGCCACCGGCTTCTACACGAGTGGCATCGGCGCAGGAAAGGATCAAACTTCCGCTGCGGCGGAGTTCTTCCTTTAAAAGGCCTACAGCATTCTCTAAGCGGTCACCGCGGAGGGAGTTGGAGCATACCAATTCCGCAAAATCATCACAGTGATGGGCAGGAGATTTCTTGTGGGGCTTCATTTCGTATAGCTTGACCTTCAGGCCACGCTCTGCAAGCTGCCATGCGGCCTCACAACCGGCTAAGCCTGCTCCGATTACTTTTACTTCTGTCATTTTTTCTTCGTTCCTTTTTTAGCCCCGGTCTTTTTTGTCCCGGTTTCCGGGATCTCCTGGGCATTTTCTACAGTTTCCGCAGTGGCCTTGGGCATACGGCGCTTATAGCCTCGTTTATCCTCCGGCAGGAAATTACTGCATTCCTCATTAGTGCAGAAGGGCTTCATGGCACCCTTGCCGGAGCGTTTGAACATGGTCTTTCCGCATACGGGGCAATCTGCCTCTGTGGGAACATCCCATGTCATAAATCCACATTCCGCTCCACGTTCGCAGGCATAGAATACATAACCCCGTTTGCTCTTGCGTTTCAGGATGGTACTGCTACACTTGGGGCAACGGCCGGGCATGCGTTCTACAATGGGCTTGGTATTGGAGCACTGGGGATAGCCGGGACATGCCAGGAAGGGGCCGAAACGACCAAATTTCACTACCATGTTCTTTCCGCAGACATCACAGATCTCCTGAGATACTTCTTCGGGCACCTTGATCCGCTTGCCTTCCAAGGCCTCTTCCGCACTGAGCATGGATGCGTGGAAGCCTGCATAGAAGTCCCTGAGGATCTGCTTCCAGCGAATATTGCCGGCCTCAACCTCGTCCAGGCGACGTTCCATATTGGCAGTAAATTCCACATCGATAATATCATTAAAACGATCCAGCATCAGATCTGTGACCACCTCTCCCAAGGGAGTAGGATGGAGTCGCTTGTCCTTTTTAATGACGTAATCACGGTCCTGAATGGTTGCCACAATTGCGGCATAGGTGGAAGGTCTGCCAACACCCCGTTCCTCCATAGCCTTAACAAGGGTTGCCTCTGTATAACGGGCAGGAGGTGCGGTAAAGTGCTGTTCCTTGGAGTTTTTCTGAGAACGGAGCTTTTCCGTGCCGTCTAAGGCAGGGAGCATGCCGGACTTTTCTTCTTCATCATCGTCCCGACCTTCTTCGTATACTGCGGTAAAGCCGGGGAATTTCATGATCTGCTCCCCCGCGCGGAACACATGTCCTGCACAGGTGGTATCGATCTGTACGGAATCATAGACAGCCTCTGCCATCTGGCAGGCTACAAAACGACTCCAGATCAGCTTATACAGACGGTACTGTTCCTTGGTCAGATCATTCTTGATCCGTTCCGGATCCAAATTGACGTCACTGGGACGGATAGCCTCGTGAGCATCCTGGGCGCCATCCTTCTTACGGAAACGACGGGGTGCTCCGGCGTAGAAGCTCTGTCCGTAACGATGGATGATGAAATCCTTGGCGGCCTGAAGTGCCTCATCGGACAGTCTCAGAGAGTCTGTTCTCATGTAGGTAATAAGACCCACAGAGCCTTCCCCTGTGATCTCTACACCTTCGTAGAGCTGTTGTGCCACTGCCATGGTACGGCGAGGGGTCATATTCAGCTTACGGGAGGCCTCCTGTTGGAGAGTAGAGGTAATAAAGGGAGGGGTGGGACTGCGACGTTTGTCCGTACGCTTAATGGAAGAAATGTTGAAATCCTGTCCCTCAATATCACGGATGATCTCATCTACCTCAGACTCAGAGGTCAGTTCTCGTTTCTTGCCGTCTCCGTAATAACGAGCGGTAAACCCACCGTCCTTGCCAAGGATCCGCAGGTGGGCATCCAACGTCCAATATTCCTTGGGCACAAATGCAGAGATCTCCCGTTCCCGTTCTACAACCAGACGGGTAGCAACAGACTGCACACGGCCTGCAGACAGTCCGCGGCGAACCTTTTTCCACAGGAGAGGGCTAAGCTGGTAGCCCACAATGCGATCCAGGATGCGTCTGGCCTGCTGGGCATCTACCAAATTGTAGTCAATATCTCTGGGATTGTCGATACTGCTGAGAACTACTTTCTTTGTAATTTCGTTAAAGGTCACTCGCTTGGCCTTCTCATCACCCAGAGCAAAGAGCTCCTTTAGGTGCCAGGAGATCGCCTCACCCTCACGGTCCGGGTCAGTTGCGAGATAAACTCTATCCGCCTTGGTTGCGGCAGTTTTCAGCTCACGGATCAGGGCTTCCTTTCCTTTCATGGGGATATACTGTGGGGCAAAATCTGCCTCAATATCTACACCCATAGTGCTCTTAGGCAGATCCCGAAGGTGACCCATACAGGCCATTACCTGATATTCGGAGCCTAAATATTTTCCAATGGTCTTCGCCTTAGAGGGAGACTCTACGATTACTAAATTTGTTCCTTTTGCCATGAAGGAACCTCCAAATCATATTCTTTGATAAGAATTACCAAAACATTTGATAATCCGCTTTTTTATCTGTAGCATGGTAAGGGCTGTTATAACAGCAGTTGCCTCCATGCCGGATTTTATAATAATTTCGTCCATTTCCATGGGATCTCTGCCGAAAACAGCCAGAACCTTACGCTCCGTTTCCGGAAGATCCTGCAAACCATCCTCCATGTTGGAGCACTTGTTCCCCGAGGTTTCCCCGGAGCGGAGGATCGAAGGACGCTTCGATTTCTGCACTGCAGGCTTGGGCTCTTCCCGTGGGGGATTTGCTACGTAGGAAACAGGCATACCGTACTGTTTTTGACACTGGAGCTGCATGGCCTCTCTCCCACGACCGTCTCGCAGACAATGGGGATAGGCAGAAGCATAACGGGATAATAACGCCCATCCGTCCTCGACTACCTCGCAACCGGCACGGATCAGTTCCTCGTTCCCCTGATTATAATACCCGGAATCCTCCCTTTGAACAGTGAATACATCCCTGTTCTGGGACAGGGCAAGCTCTGCGGTAGACAGAGCACCACTGCCCATAGGCGCCTCTACAACCAGAACACCCAGAGACAATCCGCTAATGAGACGATTGCGAGCAATAAAATAATTGGGTACAGGCCTGCCCCCGGGTGGGATCTCACTTAAGAGACAGCCCTGACGGGTAATATCGTCAAATAATTTCCGATTCTCCCGGGGATAGTATTCATCCAAACCACCGGGAAGAACGCAAACTACGGGTTTATAGGAATCCATAGCACCCTGCAATGCCATGGTGTCGATTCCCCGTGCACCGCCGGATACCACAACGCCGCCACTGAGAGCGATCATAGAAGAAAACTGCTTAGTAAGGATCAAACCGTAATTGGTGCACCGTCTGGTGCCTACAACACCGATGGCGACCTCATTGTCGATCATAGGCATCGTGCCCTTACAATATAGTACACAGGGCGGATCATAAATTTCCTTCAGTCGATGGGGATATATAGCGTCGTTATAAGCGATAATTTTGATCCCATATTTCTCGCAATCCCGTTCGATCCGTTCCGCTTCGGACAGATCCTTGTCCAAGAGAGAATCGATCCAATTGCGTCCCATATTCTTTAGACCGCTGTTTTGCAATTCTGTGGCAGTCAGGTCATAAATCGCCTCGGCAGTGTGGAAAACACTCAGGAGCTTTTTGCATCCTACATATCCAACTCCCTTGCGCATTGTGAGCCAAATCCAATGTTTATACATATATATTATCTCTCTGATGATGGTATGAGTAACATGCAGAAGGTGTATCTGAACCCCATAACATTACTGTCCCAATTTGATCTGCCACATAACGATAGAAGCGGCAATAGCGGCATTGAGTGACTCGCAACGAGGCTCCATGGGAATGAT
>JAZREB010000327.1:0-1068 GCA_045660585.1 Faecousia sp.
GGTGAATTTGAAGCGAATACCCAAAGACTTAAGATAATCCGCCTGTTTTAGATTGTCGCCTACAGGGATCCGCAGGGTCTGCCACTGACCGTTGGTAATCGTAAAGGGGATGTAGGCACTGGAATCAGAGGACACTACCCCATTCTTCTCCTGCATAGCCACAAGCATAAGCTGAGGCGTCCCTCCCTCCTGTGGTGCCAATGCCTCAGTCTTGAAGCGAATCTCCACAATTTCTGCTTGAGAAGGATCGTAGGACAAGGGAAGATTGGCATCAGAGTTCTCGGAGGCATAGCTTCCGGAGGAGCCGCTGGTTGCCAGATAGGCACCGTAATGCTCGCCTGCCCCTAAGGTACCGTAGTATTGTTCTCCGGTGTACAAGGTCATAGTTCCCTCAACCGGATCTAACTTATAATACCCTCCTACATCCTTGGTGCAGTTGGTTGCCCAAGTGGGATTTACCGCAGCGTCAAAGTCATGTCCGCCATAGGCTCCCTCAGCATAACGGGCAACAGACCCATCCTTACCGAAGCCAAAATAGAGACTGTGGGTTTTCCGCCCGATATAAATATGGTCAATGGTAGCTTTTCCCCCACGCATGTACCCCAGCATAAAGGTCACGGCCTTAATGGTGCCGCAGGAGGAGATCTTTTTATTACTCAGGTCAAAGGTCAAGGTCACATACTGACCTTCTAAAGAGCCACCCTTCATACACTCCGCGGGAATGGGAATCTTGATGGTCTCCTTCCAGTTATTTGCGGCATTGGTACTGCCGCTCCAGTAGTTGGAGCCCTCAGGCAAATAGGTCAGATATACTCCGGGATCGTAGGAGCCATAAGCTGTTGCCCCCTCTAACTTCAGACGAATCTGGAAAATCTCAGCATTTGAAGCCTTGAAATTCAGATAGGCATTGTCTGTATAATTGGAATTCCATACAAAGTTCGTCTTAGAATCCGAGGGCTGAATATAGGTATGGTACTGGGGATTTCCGGAACTGTCGTTCTCCGTGGTCAGGGGAACAATGAGCTTACCGCCGCTGAAGGACAGGGAGTCACTGGGGATCCGCATAGG
>JAZREB010000328.1:0-6092 GCA_045660585.1 Faecousia sp.
AGAATGGAGGACATAATGCCTTCGCCGCGGGTGTCCGTCAGGAACTCGTTACGGTAGCCGAAGAGGCCACGGGAGGGAACCAGGAACTCCAGACGATAACGGCTACCCATGGGAGTCATGGACAGCAGGTCGCCCTTACGCTTGCCCATCTTCTCGATAACACTGCCCATAGAGGTCTCGGGGACATCGGCGATCATACGCTCGATAGGCTCGCAGACCTTGCCGTCAATGACCTTGGTCAGGACACGGGGGGTGCCTACCTGGAACTCATAGCCTTCACGACGCATAGTCTCGATGAGAATGGAAATGTGCATCTCACCACGACCGGCTACGTTGAATGCATCGGTGCCCTGCTCGGAAACATGGAGAGAAACGTCCTTCAGCAGCTCCTTCTGCAGACGGTCACGGAGGTTGCGAGAGGTAACATACTTGCCCTCACGACCTGCAAAGGGAGAGTCATTTACAGAGAAGGTCATCTCGATGGTGGGATCGGATATCTTTACAAAGGGAAGTGCCTCGGGAGCCTCGGGGGCGCAGATGGTCTTGCCGATGGTGATATCGGCCATGCCGGAGAAGGCAACGATCTGTCCTGCAGAAGCCTCGGTGATGGGCTTTTTACCCAGACCGTCGAACTCGTAGAGGGCTACGACCTTACCCTTGGTCTGTTCCTCGGGATGGTGGTAGTCGCAGATCATGACTTCCTGATTCTGGCGGATGGTGCCACGCTCGATACGGCCGATGCCGATACGACCTACATACTCGTTATAGTCAATGGAGGAGACCAACATCTGCAGAGGTGCATCCTCCTCACCCTCAGGAGCGGGGATATAGTTGACGATGGTCTGGAACAAGGGATCCAGATTGACGCCGGTCTCGTTGGGAGCATAGGAAGCGATACCCTGACGTGCAGAGCAGAACAGGGTGGGAGAAGCAAACTGCTCGTCTGTTGCATTCAGATCCAGCAGGAGCTCCAGAACCTCGTCCATAACTTCCTCAATGCGGGCATCCAGACGGTCGATCTTGTTGACGACAACAATGACCTTGTGACCCAGTTCCAGTGCCTTGCCCAGAACAAAACGGGTCTGGGGCATGGGACCCTCGGCGGCGTCTACCAAGAGGATAACGCCGTTGACCATCTTCAGAATGCGTTCTACCTCGCCACCGAAATCGGCGTGTCCGGGGGTATCTACGATATTGATCTTGGTGTCCTTATAGTATACAGCGGTGTTCTTAGCCAAAATGGTAATGCCACGCTCACGTTCCAGATCGCCGGAGTCCATAACGCGGTCTACCACTGCCTGATTTTCACGATAAATACCGCCCTGCTTCAGCATCTCGTCAACCAGAGTGGTCTTACCGTGGTCAACGTGGGCGATGATGGCAATATTGCGAATATTTTTCTGTTCTGCCATTTCTGTGTCTTCCTTCCGTTCAACATTTTACCGATTATATAATATATCATATATTTTCCCATTCCGCAATAGAAAATCACAGCTTTCCAAAACTTTTTTTGCGCCATTTTCTAATCTGTATTCTTGACGAAAATTCATAAAAATGGTAAACTATTCTTAACACTATTATAATAAGGAGTATTGCACATTATGAAGAGATTGGCTGCACTCATCTTGGCTCTGTTGATGCTTTTCAGCATCCTTCCCACGGCCCTTGCCGAGGAAAAGGGAGCAACCAGAGCCACCAACAATTTTGTAAGCTATCCTTCCGTCTTTGTTATGGAAGATAACTACCGCATTTCCTTCCTGACCAATACCAACGGTATGGCTTGGGTCGAGATCGGCGGTGTGGCCTACGAGGACACCACTGCCGGTATCATGGACTGGGAAACCAAGTTCCACGGCATTACCGTTCCCCAGAGTGTTCTGGACAGTGCCAAGAGCTATACTATCTGCTTCCAACCTCTGGAATCCCGTCCTGCCAACAACCCCGCCCCCGGTGCTAAGCAGAGCAAGACCTATTCCTTTAACCCCGTTCTCCCCGGGGAGGATCCCGTTCTGCTGTGCGTTTCCGACCAGCATAACAACAACTCCGGCGCTGTGGCGGTTGCCAAGTACGGCACCTTCGATGCACTGGTTTTCGGTGGGGATTACACCGGTCATATCAGCACGGAGGCCATCGCCCAGGATTTCCTCAAATACAGCGGTGAGATCGCCAAGGGCACCAAGCCCGTCATCTACCCCCGCGGTAACCATGAGATCCGCGGTCAGTACACCCACTGGATCGACGAGGTCATGCCCACCAGCGAGACCGGCAAGAGCTACTATGAATTTGTCATGGGTGACATCTACGGTATCGTCTTGGATTGCGGTGGCAGCTACACCGATAACTACACGGACATTGCAGATACCATCGATTATGAACCCTACCGCGTAGAGCAAACCCGTTGGTTGGAGAAGGTCTATGCCAAGGGCACATGGAGACAGTATGACAAGCGGATCATCGTGTCCCATGTTCCCTTTATTACCCAGGCGAACTTTACGGATGTTTTTACAGAATGGACTAAGATCCTCAACAAAATGGATATGAGTCTGCTGATCTCCGGCCATACTCATAATTTCACCTTCTACAGCACCACCCACAGCAGTGTGAAGACCGGACCCAATTTCCCTGCCTTCACCATGACTTCCTACAAGAAGGATCCCTACACCTACACAGGGAGCTTCCTGACATTAGGGGATCAGAGCTTCACCATCACGCAGGTAGACTCTGCTTCCTTGGCTGTAAAGTCCACCCACACCGTTACCAACAAGACCTACGGCATTACCACAGAGCCCATTACGGAATTCGTCACCGCTGAGGCAGACCTCCTTGCTCCCGTAGTATCTACAAGCACTGCAAGTGTCCCTTCTGTTTCCTCTCCCTTCAGCGCCCATCCCACTGTATTTATTGTAGAGGACAATTATGAGATCTCCTTCCTGACCACAGGAACCGGCATGGGCTGGGTAGAGATCGGTGGCAAGAAGTACAAGGATTCTACCATGGGCGTTATGGATTGGGAATCTCGGATCCATAAGGTCACTGTTCCCCAATCCGTCCTAAATCAGGCCAAAGCTTACAAGATCTGCTTCCAATCCATGACGGAAAGAGCCGCCTATACCCCGGTTCACGGCTCTACCGTGTCCCGTACTTACCCCTTCACCCCGGCTCCCGCCGTACCCACCTACCTGTGTATGTCGGAACAGCTTAACGAAAACGCCAACGCCCTGAAGGTCGCCCAGTACAAAGCTTGGGACGTCTTCGTCTGCGGTGGCAAGTACATGAAGGCCGCCAATACCGAAAACAACCGCTACTACCTCCTGACCCTCTGCGGTGAGACCACCCAAGGCACAAAGCCTACCATTTTCACCAGAGGCAACCGAGAGCTCCGTGGTTTTGGCGCCCATGATGTGATCGATTCCATGGGTACAAGCTCCACGGGAGATGCCTACTTCTACTTCACCCAACCCAACATCTTCGGCATCGTACTGGATACGGGAGAATTTGGTGCAGACAGTCTTGCCCAGTTTGGCGGCACTGTCCGTTTCCAGAAATACCGTGAGAAGCAGACTCAGTGGCTAAAGCAGATTTATGCCGAAGGCAAGTGGAAGGATTATCCCACCCGTATAGTCATTTGCCACCTGCCCTTTACGGCCTATACAGACGGCACCATGAAGGCGGTCTTTAAGGAATGGACGGACATCCTGAACCAAATGGGTGTGACCCTCATGGTTGCAGGCCATGTGAACAACTATAGCTTCTATCCCGTAGGAGATAGCCGCAATGTTTCCGGCCCCACCTTCCCCATGCTTACCATGTCGGATCTGGACAACGGCGACTACGCTTACTCCGGCACCTATGTTACCTTCAGGGGCAAGACCTTCACCACAGAGAATGTTCTGTCCACCAAGAAACTCCGAGAAAAGAAAACCGTCAATAATCCCCTCTATGCGGAAGAAGAGGAACTGTTGTCCAATTACACCCCCACCAAGGATCAAAATGTTCTGTATTTCGGCTTCGGGAACAATCCGGAGGATTACCAGAGATACACGGAAAATCCCGTTTATGCCGGTGCAAACTACGACGGAAACGGTGCCATGCGAACCACCAACATCGTCAAGGGCGGTGGCGTGAACTTTGACTTCCCCAACGATGCAAACCAAGCCTTTGACTATACTCTCGGCACCGCCCGTGCCAAAGTCACAGGTCCCTACATTACCCAGAGCAGTTACGCCGGCTGTGTCACCCGTCGATTTGTCTTCGGCGAGACCAACGATACCATCGCTTCCGTAGGCTCCCTAAAGTTTAATCCTGCCAACGCCGAGGTATTCCAAGTACGCTTTAAGCTGGAAAATCTGAAACTCCGCTCTGACATCGATTCCGTAGATGCCAATGCAAGGAAACGTGCCGTTGCTCTCCAGTATTTTAAGAACACCGCTACCTCCGCCACCCGGAATTCCAACACCTACGGCGGCACTATCGTGTCCGACAAGTATATGACCGTGACCCTGGCTCTGGATAACAGCTTCCGCAGTGCAGATGTGATCACCAAGATCCTGGTAGAATTCCATGGTTTTGTCAAGAGTAATGACAGCAAGGATGCCTACATCACCTTGGACTATGTCTACGTAGGACCCAGTGCCACCATGCCCACCAAGGACGACAGTTACCTGTTCTTTAACTATACAGATTCTGCCGCCGCCCGTTACCGCTATGCAAGCAACAGCTACAGTGGCTACAATTTCGACACAGAGACCCGTTGGAATGTGGAACGGAAGGATCCTGCCAGTGGCACTACCGTGGCTGTGACCAAGACCATGAACACCAGCGAAGGAAACATGAACCTGACTTTCCATGATTGGGATACCCAGGTAAAATCCACCATGTTCGGTTCCTACCAAGGCAACGGAAATCCCTTAAACTACAATCCTGCCAAGGCAGAGGTGCTACAGCTCCGCTTTAAGATGGACAATATCAAGGCTGCCCACAGCAATGCAAACCCCTTCATCCGTCTCTGGTACAACAAAAATGTAAACGGCACCATTCAAGGCACCTATGATAAGGCTTACCACCTAGGTAAAAACTTTGTCTCCGACGGAGAGTACATGGTAGTCACCATCGAACTCTTCTCTCAGGCAGAGATCGATGCAAGTCAAGGCGTCAGCGGCTTCCCCACCACCACCTTCGCAAAGGCGGGGACCATTACCGGTATCCGCATTGGCTTCCATGACTTTACCGCCAATGTAGCAGGCACCCCCGGCGAAATTCAGGTGGATTACATCTACATCGGACCCAAGAGCCAAATGCCCACTCCCCACACTTATGAAGAAACGGTCACCGCGCCCACCTGTACAGAAGACGGCACCATCGTCTACACCTGCACCACCTGTGGTACCGGCTACCAAGAAGTTCTCCCTGCTACAGGCCATAAGGAAGTTTCGACCTCTGCTCATGAACCCACCTGCACCGTTCCCGGTCTCACGGAAGGAAAGCACTGCGAAAACTGCGGTGTCGTATTCGTTGCACAGATGGAGATCCCTGCCATGGGACATACTGTCGTTACAGTTCCCGGTGTTTCTGCAGATTGTACCAACACCGGCTTGACCGCAGGCGCATACTGCGCTGTCTGTGAGGCAGTTCTGACAGAGCAGGAATCGATCCCCGCAAAGGGACATACCCCGGTTGTCGTTCCTGCTATGGATCCCACTTGCACCGCAACCGGTCTGACAGAAGGTACGTGCTGTGGCATTTGCGGCGAAGTTCTCGCTCCGTGGGAAATCGTCCCTGCCACAGGACATACCTACACCTACGAAAAGGTGGATGGACAGACCCATATTGTAGGATGCGAAAACTGCGATCTGTCCGAGACAGCAAACCACGCTTACGAAGACGGTGCCTGCATCTGCGGTGAGGCAGAAGTCAAAGAACCCATTGTGGACGAGAACATCACCATCGGACACACCCTGAATTTGGCAAGTGATATCTCCATCAACTTTGCTATTAAGTCCTCTCTGCTCGCAGATTATGTAAACCACTACATGGTCATCGAGATCCCCGTCTACAAGAATAACGATCAGACCGGCACCCGTACCGTTACTGTT
>JAZREB010000329.1:0-11529 GCA_045660585.1 Faecousia sp.
GAGACAAGAAAGTAACGCCCCCGGCAGGGAGCAAACCTATACCGAGCATAAAAACTTCCGAGTCTTCCTTTCACATTCGTAAGGAAGGCAAGCCAAAAGCTCCCTATATTCCTTCAATCTATCCTATAAATCAAGCCATTGTGCTCTGCCTACTACGAACTCGGTGCGAAATTGATAATCCCTACTGCCCTCTCAGTCAGCTACGCTGACAGCTCTCCCAGAGGGAGAGCCAAGAGCGTGTGCGGACTTGGTAAACAGCTCAATAAACGGGAATTTGAACTTTTTGGGGAATCCCCGTGGGCGGTTTTGGGGACGCCCACGGGGAGGTTGGATGTTTATGCCGAATTGTCGGATTATTTGTTGTTCAGCAACAGGAAATAGGCGCGGGCACTGTCACTGTAGGCCATTAGGGCTGTGCAAAGGTCGCCCAGTGTGCCGGTCTTCCCCTCGCCATAAGCGGCGGCACTGTATTGCAGTGTCTGAGAAAGGGGCGTATCGGCGCAGAAGATTTGAGCGCAAACAGGGGCTCTCAGCTCTGCAACAGGGAGATCCTTCAGAGTAAAGGCGTAATAGCCGTTTCTGGTATTGTACAACACAGGATCGGAGAGAACCATAGTAACGGTCTGGCCCCGAAGGTTCTCATAGCTGATATGGAGTGTCAGAGCTTCTACAGCACCTTCGTAGCTTCCCAAAGAGAAGATGTACTTTGTAGCCACGGTGGAGCCTAAGTCCAGAGCCTTACCTACCCAGTTAAGGACGGGGGTGCTTTCTCCATCCAACAAGGTGTTGACCCCGTCAAAGGTGACGGTATCGGGATCGGTCAGATAGTTCTGCTCCTCGGAGGTCATTTGGGCAGTTGCAAGGGTATCGGTGCGATATCCCTTGAATAGCTGTGCCCGTGCACCGTAGTTTAGCAGGTCGGCGCATAGGGTCTTCAGCTCCTTGGCAAGACCTTCTTTTCTTAGCTGATTATAGGCATAATCGGCGATGGAGTAAAGATCAGGCTCAGTTTTGTAGGAGGTTCCCTCTGTGGTGTAATACAGGGTGGCTTCCAGAGTATCCATCATAGTGACGGCGGTTAGGGAAGTCAGGGTGAAGTAGTAGTAATCTCCCTTCTCTACAGGCAGAAGAGTAAGGGTTTCACTGCCTGTGAGGGTGCTTCCGGTGTATCGGGGGAGTTTGACTTCCAGATGCACATTTTCGCAGTTTTCCAGATCCTTCTTTGCTACGGCATAGTTGAGAGCAATGCTGTCTGTGAGAGACAGACTGTGCAGGAGCGTGGTGTCGCTAACCTCTAAGGGAAGGGACAGCTCCTCTTTCATGAAGAATGCGGCGGCTTTCGGGGTGTTCTCGTCTACCAGGAAGGAGAAGGGTTCTTCCTCGGTGGCGGTTCGCTTTGCGATTTCCGGATCGTTAATGTCGTCTTCCGGTAGCGTTTGGGTGAGGAGGTTACCGTAGCAGACCTTAATATCCGTAATAGAGAGGACATAGTCGCCGTTACGGGGATCTGTTTCGTCGGAGCCGTTCATGATGACGATATAGCAGTTGCGGTCTGAGGGTATCATCTCCGCTGTGATGTTCAGAGGATAGTACATTGCCGTTGCCGTGGTGAGCTCTTTCCGAGTAGCGGTCTCTACGGCGAGAAGGTCATCCATGCCGGCGGAAGCGGTGACGATACCGGCTACCAGTTTCGTGGCGGTGCCGTTAATGGTCTTTGCCCCGATGTCCAAGCTGACGGGGACGGAGGAACTGTGCATCTTCAAACGGAAGGCGACTGCCTGACCGGGGCTCAGGTAGACCTCGTTCTTGGGGCCGACCTTGTTGTAGGTCTGTACCGTCAGGGCGTAGTGGTTGTTGATGCTAATGTTGGGATCATCTACGATTTCCGTCTTGCCGGTTTCGGGATTGGTAACGGTGATGGTCTCTTTTTCGTAGGAGTCGATGAAAATAGCACCCTCGGAAGAACCCAGCAGGGATTCAAATTCAGCGGAGCTCAAGAGAATATTACGAACCTCCTTCACACGGGGATCCAACTCCTTGTCCAATCGGTAGACTGTCTGGAGTTCGGTATCGTCGGTGATATCCATGGGATCGTAGATCCGTATGGCATCGAAGTAGAACTGATTTCCGCGATTGAGCATCTCGTAGGGACTACCGGTGATCTTTTTGTTGACGCCTATTGTAACATAGTAGGTTCCGTGGGGCAGATCCTGAATGGAAGCTACCGGGATCTGGTACAGCTCCAATTCACCCTTGTTGTTCACTGTGAGGGCTTTGACCAGTTTGGTTCTATCCGAATCGGAGAATACGGATACACGGAGGGTGCCTTGCTGGCTACCTGTACGGCTGATAATATCGAAACCGGTACCGGTAAAGGAGAAAAGGGTCTCGGTATAGTTTGTCTCTGTTCCGTTCACACGGACGCCTGTACCCTCTACATAGAGACTGCTACCGTTAGACAGCTTGGTGTCATTGTCGTAGGAGAGGTCGTAGCCGTATGTCGTATTGGCAGGGGCCCGATCTCGAGGTCCGATGTAGATATAGTCAATGGTAAGCCTGCCACTGGTACCATTTCCGGGAGATTCGATGGCGCCAAAGTAGAAACGCATGGTGTGGATCGTACTTGCATTGCGGAAGGTGTCTGTCAGATCCAGAGTCATTGTGACATATTGACCGTTGGTGATATACTCGGGATCGAAGCTCTTTAGCCAAACGGTATCGGCAATTTTAGAGAATGAGGTAGAGCTGTCATATTTGTAATGAAGGTCCACATAAGGAAGGGTGCAGGTTTTGTCTACATTATCTTCGGTGTATTCTCCCAAAACAAAGTTTTCCAGCTTGAAGCGCACCTGATAGACTTCTGCATCTTTAGGCACAAAGGAAAGCCCGTTTATATCTGCGTGAACAGACGGGTAGTCCGTGTCTTTAATGGTTGGCTTTGCTATCAGGGTATACAGACCGAGGTCGTTGTCCATTTCGTGATCGGATACCAGGCCGGATGTGCCCCAACCGGATAACTCATCCCTGTTTTTATTATTGTAGGTCGGGGTGCTGTAACGGTCTTTATCCTCTTGGGTGTTTTCAAAGCCGAGGAAGAATCGTTTGCTGTCATCCCATGCTTCCAAATCGTAAACCGTGCGGTTTACAAAGTCGCTCTCTTGCACCTCACCTGTGTGGGTGGTGCCGTCGGTCACGGTCTGCCAGTTCTGACCGTAAAGCTCTTCCATACGGGCAAAGTCCTTTTCCTGCCCGATATAGATGTAGTCGATCTCGATCTGCCCGTAACCGAGGGAGGGGTCCGTTAGGGCAAGCCCTGTAAAGGTCAAACGGAAGGATGTCAAAAGCTCTTCTTTTAGGTAGTTGCTTTGCTTCCACAGTTCGAGTCTAAAATAGGTATACTCGCCACTTGTTATTTCGGACGGCCAAGAGTGGGTGCCCAGGGATAAAAGGTCGGTATTCACATCTTCGGTTCTCTTGGCGTGGAAGGCGGGGCGAACACCGAAGGTCTTTCCATCGGCTTTTTCGATATTGAACATTCGGAGACGAATGAGGAGAACATCTCCCTCTTTGGGGTGATAGTTCATGTTAAGGCTCGCTTTGGGCTGAGGACTTGCTTGGATCCATGCTTCGTTATTTAATGCGTTGCCGTTTGCATCCTTACCATGGAGGGTGGTATCGTCCTTTGTGGTCAGGATGAGCTTTCCTTCTCCGGAGGTGTCGGTGGAGCTACTTTGCAGGGTGCTTGTTCTGTGCCGCCAGGCACCGGCCGTGTCATAATTGTAGAAGTATCTGCTTCCGTAGAGTGGGGCGTTGTAGCGATCTTGGTCACTTTCTCGATTGGTGAAGTCAAAGTACAGATGTTCCCCTACGGGAGCCCGATCTGCCGGTCCTACATAGATATAATCTATGGTCAGCTTGCCCCGAACGGTATCGGATTGGCTGTTCATATTGCCGAAGTAAATTCGCAGACCATCGAGGGTGGTATAGCTGAAATTTTCATCTGTCAGAGTTGATGTTACGATATGATATTTCCCATCGTACACATAAGAGGCTTCGTCAAAATCCTTGCGAGATTTTGTGTCCTCATCAATTTTCTTTGTGCCATCATATGTAGGATGGAGGGAGAGATAGGGATTCCCGCCTTTGGAGACAAAATTCTCCATTTTTAAGCGAACTTGGAGAACATCGCCCTGTTTTACCTTGTAGTTTAGGAGGTAATCTCGGTTTTTGCCTTTTACAGAAGCATCCAGAGAGAAACCGGGATGTTCCTGTGTTTCTGCAACATATTTGGCATCTACTACCAAAGTGCCTTCGTCGGCATTAAAAACTTGGATCTTATCTACGCTGCCTTTCCAGTGGACGGTATTTGTGTCATCAAAGTTTGCATTGCCGTAGATGGGGGATGCATAGCGTTTTTGGTCTGCGGCGGTATTCTTGAAATCAAAGTACAGCCCTTCGGCAGTTTCTTCGTTGGAGAATTCCTTAGAGGCAAGATCTGTTTCGTAATACATGGTTGTTGCAGGGATGATCTGGATCTCCACCAGAATGTAGGGGTAATTATAGGTGCTGTCGATAACCAGACCGAAGACCTCTACCACAGCGTAGAATCTGTCGATCTCAGACAGGAAACCGTTTAGGGAATAGGTCAGCAGATCTCCTTCTCTTGTTACGGTGCCGTGGGTAGTTTCCATAGCTTTGCTACCGGAAGAGCTTTCCAAGCACAGATTTTCGGGAAGACGACGGAGGATGCCTCCGTTGGTGCCTGTTGTTACGAAGCCCACAATATCTCCGATGGGAACATATTTGGTGCTGTATATATGTTTGGTTAGATTCTCTATAGAGATCTCCAGAGGCTTGTTATAATCGATCACATACCGTTCTGCTTCCACCTGTGGGGCGGCAAGAGTGTTCGGATCCGAAATACGAATCGTGCGGTCGGCAGTACCGGATACGGGGATGGGATCGCCGTACACCAGTCCTGTGCCGTCAACGCGCCGGTAATAAGCAAGGGACTGAACGGTGTTTCGATATGGCTGATCCTCCAGGATCATAATACGCTTGAATCCATAGACTGCCATTTGGCAGTTCACGGGGATGCCCAGCTCCAAGAGAGTTTTCAGTTCCGATTCCGAAGAGATCCGCACACCGTAGCTACCGGGATCCAATTGCTTAAATTGGGTCTCGGAGCCTGTAGGCTCTGCAGTGGCTCCTTGGATCCGAGGCAGCATGGTTCTGTAGGGAACCATGGTCAGTTCGTCCTGGTCAAATTTGTTTGAGTTATAGGTGCGATAGGTGACGACGATATCTGTGATAAGAGTCTTTGCACCGTTGTTGAGGGTGTAGTTGTTTGCGCTGTCACATAATTTCAGGTGATCCTTGGAGATATCCACTCCGAGGGTGTTGTCTGTAAAGGAAACATTGGTCAGAGGAACGGTACGGGTGTTCAGGAGCTCGAAGCTATAGGCTACGGTGTCGCCAATGGCTACTGCGGCGTTCTCTTCCTGGGGTACGCCCATACCGGTGGTGCTGTTGACACGATTTTCTTTACCATGGATCTCCAGATACTGTCCCTTTGTGGTCAAGGCCTTGTCATCAACGATCTTGATATTGGTAGTGAAGGTTAGGTTTGCATCGGGGGTAGCACGCTCCGTATAGAACATATCGAAAGTGTAGATCCGCCCATTTTCCAGCTTATTGCCCTTCTGATCCACAAAATCGTTAAGATTACATCTGCCGGTCTTAGCAGCGTGGGAACTACCGATATCCAGAGCCATATCTCCGTTTATGAAGAAATAGACATCGTCATCGCCCTTGAAGTCAAAATACAGGTTCTGATCTTCGTAATAGATGAAACTGCCATAGGCATGCATAGAGAAGTTATAGTTGGAATCGTAGCCGTTATGGCCTTCGATAACGACGCGTCCGGAGCCGGGGTCGGTATCGTAGTTGGCTGTCATGATTCCCGGTGCTTCGAAGCCCAGACCGTCAATGGGCGCAAAGCCGGGTTTGGTAACCTTAATAACATTGGATTTTCCGCTGGTGGTGAATGCATATCGTCCACTGTAACCCATTTCGCTGGAAGCTGTAGAAGAATTGAGGGTATATACACCGGAACTGTTGCCATACAGACGGAGGGTATCTCGCTCCTTAACGACCATGTTGTAGCGGTTATATGCCTGATCCGTAAGCGAAGTATCGGGAGACATATTACTACCGTCATAATAGAAAGTGTCACTTTCAGAAACCGGTTGCCACAGGTAAGTCAAAAGATAGTATGCCGCATCCATAGCGGTCTCTACCTGAGACCAGGTCATGGAGTTTCCGTTTTCACCGCCGATTTTATCGAGGGTTTGTTCCCAAGTACCTAAGATGGCGGCTTTCTGTGCTTCAGTAGCATTGGTAGCGTTATAGGGTTTATAGATGGTATTATCAATGAATTCCTCTAAAGTTTGGGGGCTGCCTGCCACATAATACGCAAGAGACGAAGAGGAATTCACAGATGATTTTTTACACAGAGAGTGTGCCATGTATTCGATAGTCCCCTGTTTATAGACCAATTTTCCGTTTACAAGGGACTGTTCCGTTAAGCCCACACGCATATTATTGGCGCCGCTATTACTATATACAGGAGTTGCCAGTTGGCCGGGGAGTTCGGGAAGATTGCCGAAACGTTTTACGATATCATCTATGATGGTCTGACCCAAATCGGTATTCTCCGCATCCCGATAGTCATAACGGAAAGCATAGTTGGCAGTGTTCTCGAACAGGTATCCATCGGAACGGAAGTCCATGATCTCTACAGGGATATCGATATAGGACTTGTTCTTATCCAAGAGGGTCTTATAGGATTCGATCTCCTCTGCCAGGCGATCCATTTCTTCCTGGGGATATACATTGGGAGCAATGAGGTTGGTGGAAGCGGTATTATAAGTTTGGAAGACAGTAATGCCCTTTTCCAACGAGGACAGGAAATTCTCATATTCCGAGGCATTATAATTGTCGGGATTATTTAAGATAGAAGTAACATTTGTGATAGCATTGCGCAATTTAACAGTAGACCAAATCCTGTACAGTGCAAAGGAAGGACCGGTAATTCCCTGAATCCAACCGAAAGTGGGCGTTTCTCCTCCATCAATGATGCATAAGGTGTACTGCGTGCCGTTTTTGTTAGAATACAGCAGCTCCATGGTATTGTCTCCTGCGGTTTTTCTGCACAGGATGCGAGGTGCGCTATCAATGTTATTGGCATCTAAAACAGCAACCTTATTGACATCGGCGGCCAATTGATAGACCTCGGCATTGGATCCGGTGAGGGTCTTATTGGCAAAAGCAAAAACATGGCGTCCTATACCATTGAAAATATCAGCAGGGAGCATGGTAAAGGAGATATCCCTGCCTACGGAAGCGGTATTCAGACTGTTTCCGGTTATGGTAACCGGAACAGTAGGCAGAGGCGCATTTTTCTCCACGGAATCACCCCAGCTACCGTCCAGAACCTTGGCAGTGCCGTCTTGCAGGTATGCCACATAGTACATACCACGCAGACCGTAGATAGGGTCACCTTCAGCGGTGGTGGGAGCATAGCCCGTAAGATCTACACGAACATTCCACTCCGAGCCGGAGGTGGGGAGACTCTGGATTTTTGTTTTTAAGGCATTTGCCTTTGTCACAACGCTCTGGGAAGCTCTGGTTGTATCGGGCTTGGGTTCCTCTTCTTGGGCAAAGGCAGGGAGGGGAACATAGGACAGCAGGAGCACCAGCATTAAGAGCAGAGCGACGCTCCTAAGGAATAGAGTTTGCTTCATAAGGATCCTCCTTTGAAATGTTATATTATAGGCTGAATTGATGGGGAATAGGGAAGAGAAAAAACTCTTCCCTATAGTTGCTAAAATCAGACAGTGTAGCCTGCCATGTATGCTTCTTGTTCGGGGGTCAGGACGTCGATCTCCAGACCTGCACCCATGAGCTTCAGACGGGAGACCTCGTCATCGATGGCCTTGGGAACGTCATAAACTGCCTTAGACAGGTTCTTGCCGTTCTTCAGCATGTATTCCAGAGACAGAGCCTGTACAGCGAAGCTGGTATCCATGATCTCTGCGGGGTGACCGTTGCCGGCGGCAAGGTTTACCAGACGGCCTTCGCCGATGAGGTTCAGAGTACGACCGTCGGGGAGCTCATAGCCCATGATATCCTTACGGCGCTGGTAGACACGAGTAGCCATTTCTTCCAGCTCTACGCCGTTGACTTCTACATTGAAGTGACCTGCGTTAGACAGGAAGGCGTTATCCTTCATGACCTCAAAGTGGCGCTTGACGATAACGTCCTTACAGCCGGTGGTGGTGATGAAGATGTCTCCCAAGGGAGCGGCCTTGTCCATGGTCATGACCATGCAACCGTCCATAGATGCTTCCAGAGCCTTGATAGCGTCGATCTCGGTGACGATGACATTGGCACCCATGCCACGGGCACGCATAGCAATGCCTCTGCCACAGTAGCCGTAGCCTGCGATAACAACGGTCTTGCCTGCAACCAAGAGATTAGTGGTGTGCATAATGGCATCCCAAACGGATTGGCCGGTGCCGTACTTGTTGTCGTAGTAGTGCTTGCACTTAGCATCGTTGACGTTCATCATGGGGAAGGGGAGAACGCCGGCCTTTGCGCGGGCGTGGAGACGGTGGATGCCGGTGGTGGTCTCTTCTGCACCGCCGATAATGTTCTCTGCCAGTTCCTTGTACTCGCCGCTGAGGAGATCCAACAGGTCGCCACCATCGTCGATGATCAGGTCGGGCTTGCAGGACAGAGCCTCTACCAGGAGCTGCTGATATTCTTCTGCAGTGACGCCGTTGACAGCATAGGTCTGCACGCCCATGGAATCCAAGCCTGCGGCTACATCATCCTGGGTGGACAGCGGGTTACAGCCGGTGGCGTGAACTTCTGCACCGCCTGCGGCAAGGCACAGAGCGAGGAAAGCGGTCTTGGCTTCCATATGGATGGACATGGTGATCTTCTTTCCTGCAAAGGGCTGTTCTTTCTTAAAGCGCTCGCGGATAGCGCACAGAGCGGGCATGAAATCCTCTACCCACTGGATCTTCATTCTGCCGTATTCGGCAAGGCCGGTGTCTTTTACATGACTCATGGTTCTATTACCTCCATAGTTATCCTATCTGTTTATTAGGGAATTCTCCCGAATTTTGGGGAGAAATCAATCTATCCGTACTATTATAACATGGTTTTTTCAAAATTGCAACCAAAAGAGAAAATTCACAGAATTTTTATGGACAAAAATCCCATTCTTGGGTATAATAGGTACAGAAACTTTTTAGGAGGGTGATCCATGAGGAAGGGATTAAACCGATTTCTTGTAAAAAATCGGGACAAGGGTATTCCGAACTTCATGCTGTACCTTTGTATTGCCAATACGGCGGTATATTTGTACACGCTGATAGTGGGAGACTACAATGTTTACAAGGCACTGGCCTTTGACATAAACCTGGTTTTTAAGGGGCAGGTTTGGCGCTGTGTGACCTGGCTCTTGACATATTGTGTACAATCCTACGGGAGCAGTGCCATGAGCCTGATTTATGTTGTGTTTTACATTCTGTTTAACAAATGGTTGGGAGATGTACTGGAAATGGTCTGGGGCACTCTGCGACTGAATCTGTATTATCTGGGCGGTGCTCTGATTACGGTAGTGGCCATTATCTTGGTGGGAGTCTTTGCAAAGGTTCCTGTGGATGAAACCACCCATTATGCGTATTATTTGAATCTGTCCCTGCTGTTGGCAGTTGCCACTCTGATACCGGAGCAACAGGTGAGACTGTTCGGTATCATTCCCCTGAAAATGCGATGGCTTGCCATATTGGATCTGGGGCTGATCCTGTTGGGTGTAATATCCAGCGTTATCATTTACAGCGTAGCTTATCCCACCTGGAAGATGATCTTGGTTTTCGGAACGGTGCCGGCGATCTCCATTGTGAACTATGTTCTGAATTTCGGCAAGGACGTGGGAAGACTCCTTCCCATTCAGACCTCCATGAAACAGCGCAAGCGCCGCAGAGAATTCCAAAAGGGGGCACAGCCCAATCCCAATTGGGCAGACAATTACCGTGGCAAGAGTGGAGAACGACCCTATCGCCACAAGTGTACGGTCTGCGGTCGTACGGATACGGATCATCCCAATCTGGAGTTCCGCTACTGCTCCCGTTGCAAGGGCTATTTCTGCTACTGCAGTGACCACATCGGTCAGCATACCCACATAGAGTAAGAAAGACCCTTCCTGTGACTCGATCACAGGAGAGATCTTTTGACTCAGTAGTAATACTGCTGGGAACTGTTAGGCAGAGCCGAACGTTGCGCCTCTGTTATGGTGACAGAAACATTATAGTACTGATTTCCGCGGAAAACGGTCATAGTTAAGGTCTGCCCTGCTTTTGCAGATTGGATGATATGAATGAGTTGGATACTACTGCTGATCTGGGTGTTTCCTACAGCTACGATAATATCATTTCGCTGAAGGAGTCCTGCAGCGGGGCCTGCGCTGTCTACATCCTGTACGACAGCACCCATGGGATAGCCGTAGAACTGGGCTTCAAAACTCAGATCTCCCAGCAATACGCCAACATAGGGCTTGAGAATATAGCCGGTAGAAATGATACTGTCTACGATTTGACGGATATTGTTCATGGGGATGGCAAAACCGATGTTGTCAATGGTGGCGGAAGAGTTAGAGGAGCCGGAATACTTGGCATTGGTTACGCCGATGACTTCTCCATAGAGATTGAAGAGAGCGCCGCCGGAATTGCCGGAATTGATGGCGCAATCCGTCTGGATCAGTCGCATGGAAACATTGTTATCCAAGGTGATCTCTCGATCCATAGCACTGACAGAGCCGGAGGTCAGGGAGAAGGTCAGTTCCCCCAGAGGATTGCCGATGGCAATTACTGTATCGCCTACATTCAGGTTGTCGGAATCTCCCAGGATCACAGGTACCAAATCCGGGGCATCGATTTTCAGAACGGCAATATCATTGCTCTCATCATAGCCGATGAGGGTGGCGGCATAGGCATCTCCATTAAACAAGGATACGGAAATGCTGTCGGAGCCCTCAATTACGTGGAAGTTGGTGAGAATATACCCGTCTTGGGAAATGATAAAGCCGGAGCCGGCAGCGGCGGAGGTAGTCTGATATCCCCAGAAATTACCTGTGGTCTGGGTGGTGGTAATACCTACGGTAGAGTTGACATTGGAAGCGTAGACCTGGGAGGGAGTCATGATCTCGGATGTGTCTACAGGTACGGTTTCTACCGTAAACTGCTCCCGTGCACCCTGAAACATGTGGACGATCTCCTCATCGTCCTGCTCTGCTACTGTAGAGGATGGACTGCGGTTAGTGAGCTTGCTTACAAGGAGAGTGGAGCCGGCACCTAAAATACTACCCAGAAGAGAGAAACAAAGGGCGAATACCAAGAGTTTTTTGCCGATTTTGGGGGAGGGAGTCTCTATGGGGTCATAAGTCGGATCGTAGCCATG
>JAZREB010000330.1:0-2498 GCA_045660585.1 Faecousia sp.
CAACGACGAGAAGATGGCTTCCAAGCCCCAGGCTGTTAAGGAAAAGATCGCTGCCGGCAAGATGAACAAGTTCTTCGAAGAGAACTGCCTCCTGCAGCAGGCATTCGTTAAGGACGGCTCCATGAGCGTTGAGCAGTATGCAAACTCTGCTGCAAAGGCTCTGGGCGGCGCTGTCAAGTTCGTCAAGGCTGTTCGCTACGAAAAGGGCGAAGGCATCGAGAAGAAGCAGGAAAACTTCGCAGAAGAAGTTGCTGCTCAGATGAACATGAAGTAATTCATAACCCAAAACAAACAGGAGCTACCCTTTAGGGGGTAGCTCCTTTTTTGGGCAATATGACAAAAAGCTCTGCTCTATGGTCGGGGTCGACCATAGAGCAGAGTGATGATTACTTATTACTTTTTCTCGTCGATGAATGCGGAGGGAGCCGGCTTGACACCCAGCTTCAGCTCAATGACATTGATGATGAAGAAGGTGATGACGCCGACAGCACAACCGAATACAACGGGGAGGATGCCGAAGAGGAAGCTACCACCGGAGAGGATCTGCCATACAATGAAGCCGATGGTACCGGTGATAATGGACCAGATACCGGCATGCTTGGTAGCCTTCTTGACAACCATGCCCAAGCCGTAAGCGGCGAAGGGACCTGCACAGCGGATACCGAAGGCGAAGGTGTTCATGGTGACGATGTCTACACCGAACATGCAGATCAGCATGGCGATGACTGCGAAAATAACATTCAGTACGCGGGTGACAAAGATGATCTTCTTTTCGCTCATGCCCTTGCCGAAGCCGTTGCCGAATACCAGGTCGTTCATAACCATGGTGGACATGCACAGCAGGTTAGAGTCAGCCGAGGACATGGTGGCGCAGATAATAGCGGCGGAAACCAGACCTACGATGAACTGGGGAGCATGAACAGAGGTAACTGCCATCATGGCGTTGGAGCCGTTGGCGGTCAGTGTGGGCAGGGTGTCCTTAACAGACAGGGCGGCAAGACCCAGGAGGGTGGGGAACAGGGACATTGCAGCCATAAGAACGCCGGACAGGAGAGAAGCGCGCTGTGCGGTCTTTTCGTCCTTTGCCGTTGCGAAACGGGAGACCATTTCCGGTCCGGATAGGAAGGTACAGAAATAGTTGAAGATGTAGCCGATAATGGTGATCCAGCCGATCTTGGTGAAGCTCATCTGTACAGGGGGCAGTGCCTCGGAGATGGCCTGAATGCCACCGACACCCTTAAGAACAAAGGGAGTAGCAATAGCCAGACCTACCAGAATGATAATGAACTGAACCAAGTCGGAAATCTGGTCAGCGATCATGCCACCGAAGGTGGTGTACAGGATAACAACGATACCTGCAATGAGCAGAGCGACATTCTGGGGCATGCCGGTCAGAGTGGAAATAACCACGCCGGAAGCGGCGATCTGAGAAGAGGTCAGACAGAACAGAGACAGAATGTTCAGTACTGCGGTGAAGTTGCAGGAGAGCTTACCGAAACGACGACCTACAACCTCGGGAATGGTAACAGCCATGGTTTTACGGATTTTGGGTGCGAAATATGCCAGGGGGATCATAGCGATAGCGGCGGCCAGAACGTACCAGCAGGCGCTCATGCCCCAATCGCCGAAAGCCTTCTGCGCAAGGCCTGTTGTAGAGCCACCACCGACATTGTTAGCCGAGAGGGAGAATGCGACCATGAACAGACCCATTCTGCGGCCTGCGATCATGTAGTCTTTGCTGTCGTTGATCTGCTTTTTGCCGACGATCATACCGATGATCATCATAGCAGCCATGTACACAACAACAATAATCAGGGGTAATGTTTGCATGATGTGTCCTCCTTTAGTTTGTTTTCTTCCCATGGGAGATGGGAAAAGTCCTTTGCCTTTAGGCGAATTCCCTCGCCATGGGCATATTATAACAATTTTTTGCACGGATGTAAAGAAAAAACTTTGTTTATTATGTCGGTAAAATACACAAGGATTTAGATGCAAATTGGTCATAATAAACAAAAAGAACGGCTCGCCATGGAGTAGCTCCTCTTTACATGTTGTTGAGTGATTTTTGGATTGTCTATACGGAACAGGATATAGTCAGTGCTTATGTTATAAAAATTCGCTAAAATCAGCAGATTCCCCTTTGCAGACGTTTCTTTTCAGCTCGATGAAAAAAAGAACAGCACCGGAACATTTTGGATTCGGGTGCTGTTGCAGAAGGTTGAGAGGATCATAGGTAGTTTTTGCCTTACCTACCTTACGAAATACGGCAAAAGATAAGGAAGTTTATAGACTCAGGCTCGGTTTGCTCCCTGCCGGGGGCGTTCATTTCTTGTATTGGCAAGAAACGAACCAAAGATACAACCGGGGGGAGGCGCTGAGGGTTTCCCCGGATCGTTCCCCCGGTGGTGTCGTTCCCTTTCTCACCGGATGAAAAACCGCCCTCCCCCCGGACCCCCTCCCGGCACTGCGTACCGCTTTCCTTTCCTTTTTCCGGTCGT
>JAZREB010000331.1:0-5885 GCA_045660585.1 Faecousia sp.
ATACCAAGGACCTGAATGCTTCCTGGACCATTACCATTTCCGCAAACGGCGAAGCCACCATTACCTCCAAGCTGGATAAGAAGTCCAACACCATCCGTTACAATACTGTAGGTATTTTCTCCTGCTACGGTGCAACCGGCCAGAAGCCCGTCTGCATCTATAAGCTGGACGGACAGGAAAAGCCCGGTCTGCCCGAAGAGGGTGCAACTGTTGTTCTGTACAACTACGGTGCAAAGGGTGTTCTCTCCAAGGAAGTCGGATCTGTTTTGACAGGAACCAATAAGGGGCTTGCACGCGCTTCTGCTACCATTGCAGAGGGCAAGGCTGTTTGTGCCAACGGCGCATTTATCTACACCGTAGAAAAGAACGGCGACTACTATAGATTCTATAACGAAAGCTATGGCTATGTCTCCACTACCTATGATGTTCCTCCTCAGCTGTTCTACATTGGAGCCAATAATGGGGAGCCTCAGCCCGAACTGGCTCGCAATAGCGACTGGACCGCGGAAGAATACAACGGCGGCTACCGCCTGGTTCAGGAATTCGAAGGAACCACCTATGTTCTGTGCTATGATGAGGGATACTTTGTTGCAAAGGCTGTAGCGGAAGTACAGGACAGAGATGCTGTTACCTTCCAGTTCTATCCCTGTGGCAACGAAAAGATCACCGAGGGCGTTGTAAACGAGCCCTACGCTGTATTCGGCAATCCTTCTCCTGCATATGCAGGTCGGGATTATATCCTGAGTTTTACTGTAGATACTGTTTTCGGTGTCAAGGAACTTAAGGCATACTTAGGGGAAACTGAGCTTACTTGCAAGGCTACAGATGAGAGCTACAGTGTTATCATCCCCGCTGCAAGCATTGTTGGCGACAGCCTGACGATTACCGTTAAGGGCACCGACAACAAGGGCGTGGAGATCCTGTCTGAGATCACCATCGAGATCAAGGACGATCCCGTCATTGGCGCAGTTACCCCCATTGCAAATACCGAGACCAAGGAAAACAAGCGTCCCGAGATCAGCGCAAAGCTGTCCAATGTAGGCGAGAATCCCGTCATTGTCATGACGATTAACGGACAGGAAGTGGAAGCTACCTATGCAGATGGTGTTGTTTCCTACACTCCTGCAGAGGACATGGCAGACGGCAGAGTGACCGTAGTTGTTACTGTCACCCGTGAAGATGGCAAGACTGCTAAGAAGACCTGGGCCTTTAACATCGGCGAGGCAGAGTACATCCTGCTGTACGGTCAGCTCCATGCGCACAACGGTGAGTATTCCGACGGCTCCGGCACCCTGGCAGGGGCTCTGGAATACATCGGTAGTCTGCCTGAGGAGGCCTATGTTGACTTCGTGGCTCTGACTGACCACTCCAACTACTTTGACAGCACCGATGCCGCAAATCCCGAAGCTGCACTCTTTAACAAGGAGCTGTGTACCGATGCTTCCTGGAAGATGTGGAACACCTACAAGACCACCATGGCAGAGTTTAACAAGTCTCAGGACAATGTGATTGCCATTGCAGGTTTTGAAATGACCTGGTCCGGTGGCCCCGGTCACATGAATACCTTCGTCACCGAGGGTATCGTTTCCCGTAACAACAAGACTCTGAACAACAAGAGCTCCGACGCAGGTATGCGTGCATACTACGATCTGCTCAGCACCGACGAGGGCGTAGACTCCATCACTCAGCTCAACCACCCCGGCACCACCTTCGGTAATTTCAGTGACTTTGCTTACTGGAATGAGGCTGTAGATACCCGTGTTTATCTGGTTGAGGTCGGCAACGGTGAAGGTCCCGTCAACGGCAGTGGCTACTATCCCAGCTATGAGCAGTACATTCTGGCTCTGGATAAGGGCTGGCATATTGCTCCCACCAACAACCAGGACAACCACAAGGGCAAGTGGGGCAACGGTAACGAGGCTCGTGACGTCGTTCTGGCTGAAGAATTCAGCGAAGAAGCAATTTACGAAGCCATCCGCAACTACCGTGTCTACGCTACCGAGGACAGAAACCTTGAAATCAGCTACAAGGTCAATGATCTGACCATGGGTACCATCATTGAGACTGTTCCCGGAACTCTGAAGTTCGATATCGCACTGAGAGATCCCGATGCAACCGACAAGATCGTTAAGGCAGAACTGGTGGTTAACTCCGGTAAGGTTGCTTACACATGGGACAATGCAGAAGAGCTGGCTTCCGGCGTTCTCACTGCAGAACTGGTGCCCGAGTACACCTACTACTTCTCCCGTGTTACCCAGGCGGATAAGGACATCGCTGTCACTGCTCCCGTATGGGTCGGCGAAAGCCTGAAGGTTGGTCTTCGTGAGGCTACTGCAGACATTACCGAGCCCAAGGTTGGTCAGGAAGTTACCCTGTCTACTACCCTCTATAACGAAGAAGCCTCCGACGCTGTTATTAAGAGCGTGGTTTACACTCTCAACGGCTCTCAGGTTCTCTACGCTGACACTACCGCCCGTACGCTGGGCGCCGCTTCTACCGAGACTCTGGTTTGGAAGTACGTTCCCACCGAGGCGAAGGTTACCACCATCACTGTCACTGTGGTTATGGAATACGACGGCAAGGATTACACCTATACCGCTAACGTAGAACTGAACGTTGCTTCCGATGGCGAAGTGACCTCCATTGCAGAGGTTCGCAAGGTCACCGAGGAAGGCTACAAGTTTACCATCGAAGGTGTGGTTACCTCCAATGCTTCCGGCTACGATAAGACCACTGCATTCTTTGACTGCATCTATGTACAGGACGAGACCGCAGGTATTAACTGCTTCCCCATTGCAGGGGACTACCGCATCGGCGATGTCCTCCGACTTACCGGTGCTACCGACTTCTATCAGGGCGAGCCCGAACTTCAGGTGCAGACCGTAGAAAAGTTAGGCGAGGCAGATCCCGTAGATCCCAAGAATATTACTGCCGCACAGCTCAATGACCGTAGCATGGAAGGCTCTCTGGTCAAGGTAGGCGGTAAGGTCAAGGAAATCGTCATGGCAAACGGTTTGGTAGAATCCATCTATATTGAGGATGCTACCGGCATCGCTCGTATCTTCATTGATGGCTATATTACCGTCGATACGGAGATCAAGGATCTGCATATTGATGCTACGATCACTGCTATCGGTCTTGCTTCCTACGATGATACTTATGATATTTCTCACGACAGCTACGCCCGTGTTCGTGTCCGTCATCGTGGGGAAATCGAGATAGTAACTGTTCCTACCGTCGTTAATCCCTTTACCGATGTTTCCGAGGATGCATGGTACTATGACTATGTATTGGAAGCTGTAGAGAAGGGACTTGTGAACGGCGTGAAGGAAGATCTCTTCAAGCCCGATGCAAACCTGACCCGTGCCCAGTTTGCTACCATTCTCTACCGATCCCTGGGTTCTCCCTCTGTAGAGGGTCTGGAGAATCCCTATACCGACCTAAGTGCCGATTGGTACGAAGATGCTGTTATTTACATGAGCAGCATCGGTGTCATCAACGGTGTAGGCAAGGGTAGATTCGCTCCCGACAGCAACATTACCCGTGAGCAGATGGTCACCATGCTCTACCGTCTGTCCAAGGCAGAAATGACCGACGAGGATCTTGAGGTTCTGGATACCTTTGAGGACAAGGACTCCCTCAGTGGTTATGCTGTAGAGCCTATGGCATGGGCTATCAAGAATGGACTTGTTAACGGCGTTGGCAAGAACAGATTGGCGCCCCAGGGCCTGGCTACCCGTGCGCAGGCCGCCAAGGTGGTTAGCCTCTTTGCCGATCTTGCATAAAGAATATCTATGATCCCGGGAGAGGGATCGTCCCAAAAGCATTGTGGGAGGTACTGCATTTTGCAGTGCCTCCCCTTTGCTCCTTCGCCCTGCGAGACGGAAAAACAGTTGTATTTCGTATCGGTATATGGTATAATGACAGAAAATCGGGAACCGATTCGGTACCAAGAACGGGAGGATTGGAACATGCTACAGAGTTTGAAAAAATGGAATACCTGGGTTGCAATTGCAGTATTACTGTGCCTACTGGGGTCGTTTGCAGGCTTGTACTTTTATACAAGGGGGCAGAACGTAGCCGAACCGGAAGCCGATGCGGCCTCCGCCTATGAAACTGCTGTAGTAACCCAAATCCTCTCTGACAATACAGAAGTTGACGAGTCGGCGGAAAATGCCTGGCGCGGAGAGCAGAAGCTCCTTGTGGAGATCAAGAGTGGCATATATGAGGGGGAGATCTTCCTCGTAGATAATGCGGTGGGCATCCTTACAGACTATAGTCCCGTAGAAGTGGGGGATAAGGTCGTTGTCCATATCAGCACATACTCCGACGGTACTACCATGACCACGGTCTATACCCCCAATCGTTCCGGTATGATCTATCTGATCTTGGGAATGTTTGTACTGGTAACAGTACTGGTTGGCGGAAAGACGGGCATGAAGTCCATCTTGGGTCTGGTTCTGACCATTGTGGTGCTGATCTGCGTTTATCTGCCCCTCCTTGCAAAGGGGTGGCCTCCCATTCCCACGGCCTTCTTGCTGTGTTCTACGGTTTGTATAGCCTGCTTTGTGATTCTGGGCGGTTGCAGTCGAAAGGTTCTGGTTGCCTGCGTAGGTACCGTTGCGGGAATGGCTCTTGCCATGCTTTTCGGCATTGTGGCGCAGAGACTGTTGCAGATCAACGGCTATCAGGGAGAATATGCAGATGCGCTGTATAACGAGCGTGTTACCGGGACACCTTATCAGATCCGTGGATTGATCGTAGCGGGTGTGATCATTTCCTCCTTGGGCGCGGTTATGGACGTGGCGATGTCCATCTCTTCTGCTCTGCGGGAATTGAAAGCCGTCAATCCCCAACTTACAGGTAAGGATCTGTGGAAATCCGGCATGAACATCGGCAGAGATATGGTAGGCACTATGACAAATACCCTGATCCTTGCGATTTTGGGTAGCAGTTTAATGCTGATCTTATACATTTACTCCATGAATCTGGGATGGAATCAGTTTGTATCTTCCTCCTTTATGGCAATTGAGGTCGTCAGCTCTGTAGCAAGTGCCATGGGTGTCATATTGGCAGTGCCCCTGACTACTTTTGCAGGTGCGGTGATCTACGGGGTGGGAACCAAAAAACAATCAAAAAATATATAAAATAAACCCGAAAAACAGGAAAAAAACATTTGACAAAATTGGGTCTATGATTTATAATATAGGGCGTACGACTATGGAGTAGGAGATTGCGATGTTATTAGGTCTTTCCAATATCATTCGGACACCGGACAGTGTCTTGCCTTTTGAGACGAGCCTGGATCTGAGCGACTTAAAATTTGGAAGCAGTTATCCCGTGTCTGAGCCGGTGCAGGCCGTGGGCTCTGTCCGCAATGTGGCAGGTGTTCTGGTTCTGACTGCTGAGATCCGCACGGTATTACATGGGACCTGTGATCGTTGCGCAACGGACTTTGACCGTGAGGTTTCCTACAATGTAGAAGCGGTGCTCACCCGCGAGTTGGAGAACGAAGACGAGGCAGACGAGTGGACCTTCCTGCTCGAGAATGATCATGCTGATCTCGACGATATTCTCACAACGGCATTCGTACTGAACATGGATTCCAAACTGCTGTGTAAGCCTGACTGCAAGGGTCTGTGCTTCCGCTGTGGTAGGAATCTGAACGACGGAACTTGCGACTGTCGTCCGGAATCCGATCCCCGCCTGGCTGTCCTTGGGCAGCTGTTGAAGGATATGAAAGGATAATCACTATTTATTCTGACCAAGGAGGTGTCATTCATGGCTGTTCCCAAGTGTAAAGTTTCCAAGGCAAGACGGGATAAGAGACGTAGCTCTCACTGGAAGCTCTCCATCCCCGGCATCGTAGCATGCCCCAAGTGCGG
>JAZREB010000332.1:0-1874 GCA_045660585.1 Faecousia sp.
AGTCTTGTACCGTGCAATCCTCTACGGAAATATCGTATTGGGCAATGAATTTTTCTACTTTTCTTTTAGAAAGAGAGCTCCTTTGCCACCATCCGTAAATATCGGAGACAAATTTACGGCACAGAATTGTCTTTGCCAAAATTCTGCCAACCATTGTGCCATAGGCAAAGCGAATGGCTCCGATGCCAACCTCCGGCACCTCTATCAGTTCTTTCCGATCCCAAACTTTCACGATAGAACACCCCTTTTCTCTCTTTTTTATCATTATATCTCTCTACGGAAGAAAATGCAAGGTTGAAATATCGGAAAGAATGGGATATACTAAAGAAAAGAAAAATATCCCGTGAAAAACGACTCCCTCTCCATGGTCAAGGGATATTTTATGGGATTTCGTTTATATAAATCTGCTGTGTCGGATGGGGGTTCAAGTGATCCTGACCGAGGTTGTGGGGCACTGACCCATGGATCACGGGGAGTTTGGGATCACGGATCTCGTAGCTTCGCTCCGGTTGCCCGGGGAGCTTTTTGGGTTGTTTCATCAATAACACCTCCGGCCATAGTATCCGCAGAGGCACGGTTTTTATACCGGGCAAACCTATCATAGGAGGATAGTTCCATGACAGACGAAGAATATATGCAAGAGGCTCTGAAATTGGCGAAAGAAGCCGCCGCAGAGGGTGAGGTTCCCGTAGGCTGTGTTATCGTTGACGGGGATCGGATCGTCGGTCGTGGTCGCAACCGACGGGAAAAGGCAAAAAACGCTCTATCCCACGCAGAATTGGAAGCCATCGACGAAGCCTGTCGCACCTTGGGTGGCTGGCGGTTGTGGCGGTGTACCATGTATGTAACCTTGGAACCCTGTCCCATGTGCACCGGTGCTATCATTAACGCCCGGCTCCCCCATCTGGTCTACGGTGCGGCAGATCTAAAGGCCGGTTCCTGCGGCTCCTTAGTCAATCTGTTCGACTTCCCCTATAACAGCAAGCCCACCGTCACCGCCGGGGTATTAGAAGAAGAATGCAAGGCAGAGCTCCAAACATTCTTCCGCAACCTCCGTGCCAACCCCGTGGTAAAAAAGTGGAATAAAACACCCCGTGTCAAATAATTTTTTATTTTAAAATACAAATCACCGTTTCGCATCCATTTGGTATAAAATAACCGCCCACTTCCTAAAAAGTGGGCGGTTTGCTTTAGTTAGTGGTTATTCTCAGAGAGAATTATTCGATGGGCAGAAGTACAACTTCCACATAGTCAGCCTTGCCGACATTGGAAACTGCATAGCCACCGAAGCGGTAACCGGTGCCAAGCTGGAACAGCAGACCGCGAGCAGGAGTAGAGGTGGAAATCATGTTCCACAGACCTGCGGTAACGGAGCTGGCAGTGATGGTCCAGGAGTAAGCTTCTTCGGAAGTGCCCAGGTTGGTGCCGGAAACATAGGACAGATAGCCCTCGGCGCCCTTGATAGCCCAGCCATCAGCTACAGCGATCAGTTCGATAGCATAAGCTGCTGCATCGGCAGCGGCAACCTTACCATCGGTAACGGTGATTTCTGCACCGCTGATCTTGGTGCCGAATACGTTAGCCATTGCATAGTACTTGCCATCTACATAAGCGGCAATGACATACTTGCCTTCCTTCAGTTCACCGGGCTCGGTGGGTTCGGGCTCGGTGGGAGGAGTAGTGGGCTCCTCGCTGGGCTCGGTGGGCTCGGTGGTGGGCTCGGTGGGCTCAGTGGTAGGCTCGGTAGCCTCAGTGGTGGGCTCGGTGGGCTCTTCGCCCTGCTCTGCCAGTTCATAGAAATTGAAAATGAACATAGCGGTGTTGGAGCCGAGGCCGTAAACGGTGAATACATCCTTGCCGATGTAGCACTCGAT
>JAZREB010000333.1:0-1926 GCA_045660585.1 Faecousia sp.
TTTCTATTTAATAAACTTACTTTTCTTTTCTGCGGTTATGGCAAGCTCTTCCATATTCCGTCGTCTCTCCCTGACAAGCGACACGACATAACCCAACAAGAGCCAGAAGAAAGGCTCACGCATATAGGAGCTGGAAACCATCAGCTTAAAACAGCAGCTCATGAGCAGAAGCACGATTAGCTGTGCATTTTCGTCCTTGGTCTTAAAAACATAGATAATACTGCGCACAGCAAAAATCGACAGTACGATCACGAAAACCGTAGCAAACAGATATCCGTAATGGGCATAAACTTCTAAAAAGAAGTTATGGGCATACTGACCGCCTGTAACAAACTGGTCTCCGTAAATACCCAGTCCCACAATAGGATACTCATGCAAATAATACTGTACCTTCTGTCTAATGCCTACACGAGCAATGGAGCTGGTAAAGTTGCCGGAGAGCAATTTATCGAAGACACGGGTACTGAGTCCGAACTTCTCACCGATGGTATAGGCAAGTTCGATCAGCGCATCTGTGATTCCCCTAAAGAAAATCAGGAGTAAACAGATAGCAACAATGCTAAGTAACAGAACGGGCTTCTGGAATCGGATCGTCATTGCCGTAACTACGACCACAAACAGAAGCAGGCAAATAATCGACCCTCGGGTACCCATCATCAATATGGACACCACGGAAAGTAGGAAAAGCAACAACCTGTACCACCGGAATTTTTTCATCAAATAATAGAAGGTCATACAGGCATGGGGTAACAAATTATAGGAGCTGGCCATGTCGCCACCTATCAGGGTAATGCCCTCCATTTGATTGATAAAGGTCATATAGAAGGCAAAAGCCACAACGGTAATACAGGATATCTTGTATAGCCAGTCCAGTATCTCTCCGTCATCCCCTCGCAGAGCCACACCTACAAAGTAGAAAGGTAGTGCTCCTAAAACGAACTCTCTATAGGAAATACGGAAATAATCTCGATTACGTTTAAACAGCCAAAACTCAACAACGTACACCACAAGGCAGGTCATAACAAACACGAAATCCGGGCCACGGAGCCGTTCTGTCAGAGTTTTGGAGCCCATCATAAAGACAACAAACATGGCGCACGGGATGACGTAATCCGCAAAACCGGACACTATGGGGAGCTTCAGAATTGCACCTCTGATGTACTCCAACAGAATGGCCTCAGACCAAAGCATCGCCACAAAAATCTTAAAGTATATTCGGTTGTCGATTTTTTTGATCAGATTACTTTTTCTCATAAGATCTCTCGCAATAGATAATAATATAGGACCCTACAGGATCACTTTTCTGCAAGGAGGGCGCAGATCCGTTCTGCCTGCCTAACGTTACTCTTATTCTCCAAAACAAAGTCTTTTGCCCGCTGTCCGAAGGTGAAGAGTTCTTCCTTGGACTTTCCGAGGATGTCCCTTAACTTCTGCGCCATGCCTTGGGCATTTTCCTCGTCAAGAATATAGACATAATCCTCATATTCTCGGGGCATGCCGGGCAGACGAGTGGTCAAAACGGGAGTTCCGCTTGCCATATATTCCATGTTCTTGGAGGGGAAAGAATATTGGGTATATTCTTCGTCCGTGGGACGGGGATTGATCAGAAGGGTCGCCTTCCGTTCTTCGATTACGATGTGGCTGTTTGGTTGCAGGCCAAGGAATCGAACCGAGGGATTGTTTTTAGTGATCTGCTCCAGTTCTGCTACAAATTCTCCCGCACCGTAAATGTGAAGCTCTGCGTCGGCAACATGCGCCCGGAGAAATCCCTCTACCAAATATGGGATGCCGTAAATATTCCGCAGAGAGCCTGCGTAGACGCAGACCTTTTTCTCATGCTTTTCCTCGAGACTGTTTTGATACTTTCTCGCACCGCTGTCAACATGGCCTTCTGAAATCAAATAAGGACGGTTCTTTTTGTTAATC
>JAZREB010000334.1:0-7449 GCA_045660585.1 Faecousia sp.
ACGGAGACGGACACGGGTACGGTTGTCAAAGAGTGCCAGAGAACGCTTTACGTTTGTTGCACCGCAACCGTCATAGGCATTCTTCATGTTGACTGTAGCATAGCCTCCGTCATAACCGCTCTGATAATCGGTGATCTGACACTTGGCATCCACATCCTGACCGCCGTAGGAGGTGGGGTTGATTACGAGGGTATTTTGTCCTTCTGACCGCTTGCGGTAATAGGTCCAGCGGCCACTGCTTTCATTGGATCGGGACATGTAGTTGGGGAGATTGTAGTTATCCTTGCCCAACTCCTCGAACCAGGCAACACCCATAGCCTCCATGACGAAGGTGCCAATGTCCAGATCTGTGTGGTTGGTTTGGTTGCTGCCGGATTTAATGGCGGCATAGATCTGATGGGCATCACCGGGGAAGCTACGGAAGGAAGCAACGCTTTCGTACTCGTCACTCATGACCAGATAATCGGTCTGGCGGTCATCGTAGGACTTGCCTTCTACCAGATCCGGGTTATACCACACCATGGAGAGGAAAATGTCATAACGACCGTTGTGGGTCTGCATTTCCCTCTGGTACAGGGACAGCTCCGGCATATTGTAGCGGTTGGCATACCAGTGGAGGGCGGCATTGTCCTTCAGAGCGAAGGCACCGTCACCCCAGTTAAAGGTGTAGAGATAGCCGTTGGTAGCCATGAGGAAGTAGCCGGTTTCCTTCATGCCCTGGATATCGGACAGACCGAAGTCTGTACCCAGAACGGTCTCGAAGGTGTTAATGAGACAAACCGTCATGCCCAGACCTACGATGGAGTAGTCGGGGCCTTCGGGATAGGCACCGCCGGGAGCGAAGAGCATGGAATTTTGGATGTAGGAAACGGCGTTGGAGAGGATAGCGGCACTTTCGATGGGATGATTCTCAAAAATGGCCGCTGCGGCAACAGCCAGACCGCCGTTACACCAGGGGTTCCAGTTGTGGGTAACGGTGAGGCTGCTCTTGTGGTCGGGCGCGGTGGAAACACCGTGGTTATAGATACCGTTCATAACCGTCTTTCGCTGAGATTCGGTCATATAGTGGTACAGCCAGTCATAGCCCAGACCTACGCCGAAGCTCATCTGTGCCGTATCTAAGTAGTGGGAGGGGTTCCAATCCTTAAAGGAACAGACATTGAGCATTTCCTCTACGGCTCTGTCTGCGAAACGGGATTCTCCGCTGATCTGGTATGCCATAGCAAGCCAGGTGATGCGGTTGGTGGCCTCGTTACAGACACTGAGCAGGCGCTTGCCGTCGGGGATCTCGTACTTGAGAACGGGCTCTGCCAGCATCTCTACACTGTAGTTATAAATACGGGTGTAGAGGGTCTTCATGTAGGGGTCGGTCTCTACCTGCTTGCGGATCCGATCAAAGTCGTCCTTGTTTGCAAAGATACGGGGGTGGACTCCTTCGGAACGGGCCTCAAACAGAGAAGTGACCGTAGCGGAAGAAGCGCTGGGAGCGGCATCGGCCTCAGGGATCCCTATGGCAGGGATCAGACCTATGAGCATTACCAGAACCAGAATGAGGGAACAGATTCGTTTGTACATAACACGCCTCCTATATGTCCTAAAAATGGGACTTTTTCTATTCTTAGGATACCACTTTAGAAACAGTTTTGTCAAGGAAATTGTTCCCGCAGAGGACGGAAATGGGAACGAAAAATGCCGAAAGCTCATAGGTGAACTTTCGGCTTGAAATGAACGGGCTTACGGTTTAAAGATCCAAAGGAATAGGGGAGTCGATATTTAGAGTGTCGGGGGTTACGGTGCAGTCCATGACTAAGATCCTGACACCGGCTCTTTGGGCTTCTCTGAGGGTATCTCCGAAAGCGGGATGGGTCTCATCATTGGGGCGGAAGGCTTGGATCCCTTTCATCTTGACTACGAAGAGGACGGTTGCACCGTAGCCCAACTCTTTACAGCGGATCAGTTCCCTGAGGTGCTTTAGCCCGCGCTCTGTGGGAGCATCGGGGAACATGGCAATGTTATCCCGTTCCAAGGTGACACCTTTGACCTCTAAAAAGGTGGTTTGGTCACCCTCTATGATACGGAAATCAAATCGGGAATCACCGAAGGTGACCTCCCTGCGGATGTCCGCGTGGGGAAGACACTTGCGGAGCCATTCTTCTGCCACGGCATTGGGTGCCTGTGAATCCATATTTACAAGGCGGTCGCCCTTTTGTACTGCAATGAGATCGTATTTGGTTTTCCTGCTACTTCCCTCCGGGGCACAATATAAATATACCGTAGAGCCGGGGAGCAGGAGCTCACGGCAACGGCCGGTGTTTTTAACATGGACGACTTCTTCTTGCCCATCTACCAGTACATGGGCAATAAATCGATTTGGACGGGAGAGAAAAATACCGGGGATCACTTTGCTGTAGACCATGGGAGCCTCCTTTGGTGGGGATATGAGAACACGCCTGACCTGAAAATTCAAATCAGACGCAGAAATTTTGAAAAAATCGGAAGATATCTATTGACGAATCAAGAATTTTGTGATAAAATTGTTACCTATACTGCGGAAGTGTCGCACTTCGCCTATCTTGCTTTTTAGATTATATCACAGATTTGATCCAAATGCAAGAGGGAAATTTAAAAAAGTTACAACATATCCGCGTGTATCATAATTAGTCAGCAACACACATTCCATGATATTTTCCGATACTATGAGAAAGGCTGTGATGAATCCCATATGGAAATCAAGGATGTCAAATTCGGGAAGACCGAGCGCAAGAGCTACGCAAAGTATCAGGAACTGATGCCCATGCCGAATCTGCTGAAGATCCAGCGTGATTCCTACAATTGGTTCCTGAACGAGGGTCTGCGGGAAGTATTCCGTGATATCGCAAAGATCACGGACTATTCCGACAAGTGGGAACTGTCCTTCCTGGACTATTCCATCGACGAAAAGCCCAAGTACACCGTAGAGCAGTGCAAGGAGCGTGATGCTACCTATGCCAGAGCCATTAAGGTCGTGGCAAAACTGCTGAACAAGGAAACCGGTCATTTTACCACTGACCCCATTTTCCTTGGTGATTTCCCCATGATGACCAACAGCGGCACCTTCGTCATTAACGGTGCAGAGCGTGTCGTGGTCTCTCAGATCGTCCGTAGCCCCGGTATGTACTACGGGGACACTGTGGACAAGGCAAATCAGCATACCTATACCTCTACAGTCATTCCCTACCGTGGCGCATGGCTGGAGTATGAAACCGACCTGCAGAATGTATTCTCTGTCCGTATCGACAAGAATCGCAAGCTGCCCATTACCTACCTGATCCGCGCCCTGGGTGTCGAGACTGACGAAGAGATCCTTGAGATGTTCGGCGATGACGAGCGCATCAAGGCCACCCTGGAAAAGGATAAGGAAAGAGACGAGAAGGAAAACCGCGACAACCGCAAGGACAAGAAGGATCGCATCGTTGTCAGATCCACCCGCGGCAGTCTCATCGAGATCTACAAGCGCCTGCGTCCCGGCGAACCTGCCACCGAGGAAAGTGCAAGATCCCACATCGATGCGCTGTTCTTCGATGCACGCCGTTACGACGTATCCCGTGTAGGTCGTTACAAGTTCAACAAGAAGATGGACATCTGGAGCCGTATCGAGAATCAGGAGATCGCACAGGCTGTGGTAGATCCCCGTACCGGCGAGATCTTGGCAATGCCCGGCGACGTTCTGAGCAGAGAACAGGCTAAGGCTCTGTCTGCCCGCGGTGTCTGCGAGGCCATTATCAAGGTCAACGGCATTGAGCGCAAGGTCTTCTCCAACTATATGGTTGACATGAAGAACTTCGTCGATTTCGATCCCGAACAGTACGGCATTCAGGAGAGAGTTGCACGTGGTCCTCTCTTCGAGCTGTTGGACATGAACCTGGCTCCCGAGGCTTGGGAGGCTGAGATCGCCAAGAATATGGACAGACTCCAGCCCAAGCATATCACCCGTGAGGACATCTTTGCCTCCATCAACTACCTCAACTGCGTAGCATACGGCGTAGGCTCCGTTGACGACATTGACCATCTGGGCAACCGTCGTCTGCGTTGCGTAGGCGAACTGCTGCAGAACCAGTTCCGTGTAGGTTTCACCCGTCTGGAGCGTGTGATCCGTGAGCGTATGACCGTTCAGGAGAACATGACCCCCCAGAACCTCATTAACATCCGTCCTGTTACTGCAGTCATTAAGGAATTCTTCGGATCCTCCCCCCTGTCTCAGTTCATGGACCAGAATAACCCCCTTGCAGAGCTGACTCATAAGCGCCGTCTGTCCGCACTGGGCCCCGGCGGTCTGAGCCGTGAGCGTGCATCCTTCGACGTTCGAGACGTTCACTACAGCCACTATGGCCGTATGTGCCCCATCGAGACTCCCGAAGGTCCCAACATCGGCCTTATTAACTACCTGTCCAGCTTCGCAAGAATCAACGAGTACGGCTTCATCGAGGCTCCCTATCGCAAGGTAGAGAAGATCTACGACGAGAACGGCAAGTATGTCAATTCCCGTCTCACCGATGAATTCGAGTATATGTCTGCCGATGTAGAAGATGATTACTACATCGCACAGGCTAAGGAACCCCTGGACGAGGATAAGTGCCTGGTCAACAAGCGTGTCACCTGCCGTCACCGTGATGAGATCATCGCCGTTGACAAGGAGCGCATCGACTATCTGGACGTTTCTCCCAGAATGATGACTTCCATCGCAACCGCATTCATCCCCTTCCTCCAGAACGACGACGCAAACCGTGCTCTGATGGGCGCTAACATGCAGCGTCAGGCAGTTCCTCTTATGGTTACCGAGTCTCCCATCGTTGCTACCGGTATCGAGCGCAAGTGCGCTGTGGACTCCGAGGTCTGTCTGAAGGCCGAGGGGGTCGGTACTGTTACCCGTGTTTCCGCTAACCACATTTCCATCCGCTACGATGATGGCGAAACCAAGGAATACACCCTGACCAAGTTTGCCCGTTCCAACCAGGGTACTTGTGTCAACCAGCGTCCCATTGTTGACGTTGGTGAGCGTGTTGTAGACGAGCAGATCATTGCCGACGGCCCCGCTTGCTCTCAGGGCGAGATCTCTCTGGGTAAGAACGTCCTTATCGGCTTCGTTACCTGGGAAGGCTACAACTACGAGGACGCCATCCTCCTGAACGAACGTCTGGTTCGTGAGGACGTCTTCACCTCCATTCATATCGAAGAATACGAGACCGAAGCTCGCGACACCAAGCTCGGACCCGAAGAGATCACCCGCGATATTCCCAATGCCGGTGAAGATGCTCTGAAGGATCTGGACGAAGACGGCGTCATCCGCATCGGCGCAGAGGTCAAGTCCGGTGACTACCTGGTAGGTAAGGTCACTCCCAAGGGCGAGACCGAGCTCACTGCCGAAGAGCGCCTGCTCCGTGCCATCTTCGGTGAAAAGGCAAGAGAAGTCCGTGACACCTCCCTGAAGGTTCCCCACGGCGAAGCCGGCATCATTGTTGATGTCAAGGTATTTACCCGTCAGAACGGCGACGAGCTGGCACCCGGTGTCAACAAGGTTGTCCGTGTATATATTGCTCAGAAGCGTAAGATCTCCGTTGGTGATAAGATGGCAGGTCGTCACGGTAACAAGGGTGTTGTATCCCGCGTTCTGCCGGAAGAAGATATGCCCTTCCTGCCCGATGGCACACCTCTGGATATCGTACTGAACCCCCTGGGCGTTCCTTCCCGTATGAACATCGGTCAGGTTCTCGAAGTTCACCTTGGCTATGCTGCTCATGCTCTGGGTTGGAAGGTCGCAACTCCCATTTTCGACGGTGCAGACGAAAAGGACATCCGTGAGACCCTGAAACTGGCAGGCCTCCGTGAAGACGGCAAGACCCTCTTGTACGATGGCCGTACCGGTGAGCCCTTCGACAATCTGGTTACCGTCGGTTATCCCTACTTCCTCAAGCTCCACCATCTGGTTGACGACAAGATCCATGCCCGTTCCACCGGTCCCTACAGCCTGGTTACCCAGCAGCCTTTGGGCGGCAAGGCACAGTTTGGCGGTCAGCGTTTCGGTGAGATGGAAGTTTGGGCCCTCGAAGCTTATGGCGCTGCTTACACCCTCCAGGAGATCCTGACTGTTAAGTCTGACGATGCCACCGGTCGTGTCAAGTCCTATGAAGCTATCGTTAAGGGCTACAATATCCCCAAGGCCGGTGTGCCCGAATCCTTCCGCGTTCTGGTTAAGGAACTGCAGTCCCTGTGTCTGGATATCCGTGTTCTGGATAAGGACGGTCAGGAGATCGAGCTGAAGGAAGAGGACGAGGATGAGTTCATCCCCGAGATTAAAGACGAACTGTATCAGTCCAGCGACAGTGAGCTGGAGGCCGAGGGTTACTCCATCGAGGACGTTCCCGAGGACGAGTTTGATGCAGATTTCAACAGCTACGATGAAGAGGAGGATATGTAATGAGCTACACACCGTTTGACGCTATTCAGATTGGTATTGCATCTCCTGAAATGATCCTCAACTGGTCTTACGGCGAGGTAAAGAAGCCCGAGACCATTAACTACCGCACCCTGAAGCCCGAACGCGACGGTCTGTTCTGCGAGCGCATTTTTGGACCTACCAAGGACTGGGAATGCCACTGCGGCAAGTACAAGAAGATTCGCTACAAGGGCAAGGTCTGCGACCGCTGCGGCGTTGAGGTAACCAAGAGCAAGGTTCGCCGTGAGCGTATGGGCCACATTGAGCTGGCTGCCCCTGTTTCCCACATTTGGTAGTTTAAGGGTATCCCCAGCCGCATGGGCCTCATGCTGGACTTGACTCCCAGAATGCTGGAGAAGGTTCTGTACTTTGCAAACTACATTGTTATTGATCCCGGCTTTACTCCCCTGGAGAAGGGCCAGATTCTCACCGAGCGCGAGTACCGCGAAATGCGTGAGAAGTATGAGGACGATTTCAAGGCAGGCATTGGCGCAGAGGCTATCAAGGAGCTTCTCAGCCAGATCGACTGTGCCGAACTTGCACTTCAGCTTCGTGAGGAGCTGAAGAATGCAAGCGGCCAGAAGAAGGCAAAGCTTGTTAAGCGTCTTGAAGTTGTTGAGGCATTCAAGGCTAGCGGCAACCGCCCCGAGTGGATGGTTATTGACGTCTTGCCCGTAATTCCTCCCGAAATTCGTCCCATGGTTCAGCTGGATGGCGGCAGATTTGCTACCTCTGACCTGAACGACCTGTACCGCCGCGTTATCAACAGAAACAACCGTCTGAAGAGACTCCAGCAGCTCAACGCTCCCGACATCATTGTCCGCAATGAGAAGCGCATGCTGCAGGAAGCTGTTGACGCACTTATCGACAACGGCCGCCGCGGCAGAGCTGTCACCGGTGCAAACTCCCGTGCTCTTAAGTCCCTGAGCGACATGCTCAAGGGTAAGCAGGGCCGTTTCCGTCAGAACCTGCTGGGT
>JAZREB010000335.1:0-2107 GCA_045660585.1 Faecousia sp.
ATTTATCCGATATTGATTCCGTTTCTTTCGGTAATGTTAACCGTATTGTAGGCGATGCGGATAGCTATCCTATCCGCTGGCAAGGAAAAGCACTGAATCTGGAATCCAAGGTTTGTTTGAAATTCGTCTTCTCCATGGGCAGCTACACAGGGACACCCTCCGATCTTAGTCTGAAAGTATCGTATACAGATTCCAAGGGCTCTGTAAAAGAACTGATCCTAAAGAATGCCGAATTGTACAATTCCAATCTCAGCTATTACACATTTACCTTAGATACCCTCTTAGCGGCAGAGCTTCGATCCGTCATATCTGTACAAATCTGTGCAGGAGATCAAGCTGTATCTCCTGTATTAGAGTATAGTGCAGACACTTACGGCAATAACAAAACCGGAGCATTAGACAACCTGTGCAAGGCCCTTTTTGCCTACAGTGACAGTGCTAAAGCCTATTTCCTAAATTCTATTTCGTAACACAAATAGGAGGATCTGCTACTTCAGCAGATCCTCCTACTCTATTTATAAAATTTAGGGTTCCACAGGATCGGCAGGCTCAGCAACATCAGGTTCTACCGTTTCTTCGGGCTCCGTAGGTTCTTCGGGCTCCAAAGGCTCCTCGGGCATTTCGGGCAATTCCGTTGTCAGCAAGTAATCATATGCACGGAGAATTACCGTTACAGCTTGCGCACGGGTAGCCGTATTTTTGGGACGGAAGGTCAGATCCTCAAAACCTAAGATTAGCCCCATATCGCTCACAGTTAACACATCTTCCAGTGCCCAAGAAGAGATTTCTTCTCCATCTGTGAAGGTAATCTCTCCCTCGGACTTGGGGAATCCATACCACTGCATCGCACGTGAGAGCATGGCGCACATTTCCTCACGGGTGATCTCTTTTTCGGGCTTGAAGGTGCCATCGGAATAGCCGTTGACAATTCCCTTCTCATCCGCCCAGGAAATAGCATCTGCGTACCACTGTGCTTCTGCATCAGGATAGGAGTGGACCGCGTCATAACTCACATCAGCCCCTGCCTTTTCCATCATGCGGTAGATCACAGTAATAAACATGGCTCTGTTCAGTGCCTTAGACGGTGCAAAGGCATACGTCCCCGTACCATTGAAGAGTCCCTCCGTCACGCCACGATCAACTGCGGGAGCATACCAGGCATCTGTAGGTACATCCCGGAACAGATTTCCACTCTCATTGATGTACAAGATCTCCTCGGGGCCGGTAACGCCGGTACCAATGACACGGTACCGCAATACGCCTGTAAACAGTTCCATAGGCTCCGTATAAACAGGTGAAGTCACATTGGCAAGGCTACCGTCAATGGTATATCGCAGGTCAGTGCCAACATTGGGATTATGGATACTGAGTTTATCACCAATGACCTCAAATTCTACAGGCTGTAAAATCGGTGCCGTGGAAGCTGTAAAGGTAATTTCCTCCCCACGGCTTCCGTTTAAGTTATATGCGGCAACCGCACGTATTTTGGACCCCGGTGCTACTTGCAGAGGTTCGGTGTATTTCTGTTTGCTGTAAATAGGATTGGAACCATCCAGTGTATAGTACACAGACGCACCTTTCTCCGCAGTCATTACAACAGATCTGCTGCCATAATTCTCTACTTCGTAAATAGTGGGAACTCCTACAGGAGCTAAATCATTGCCGGAAGACTTGCAATAGTGGATCTTTTCCCCGGCAGGAAGTTCCTTCCCACGGCGACGGTAGAGCTCATTGAGGGTAACAAATTCATATCCGTATGATTTCAGTGTATCAATAGCAGACAAGATACCTGTTACAGTAGTACCATAAATATCATGAACAAGAACGATCGCTCCATCAAAGGAACCGGAAACCACACGATTGGCTACGGTATAAGAATTCAGATCACGCCAATCATAGGGGTCTACAGACCAAATCACAGAGGGAGATTGATATCTGTCCCCAAGGAGAGAAATGACACGATCGTTCACATCTCCATAAGGAGGACGGATGGTATAGGTAAAGTCCATTCCCAGAATTTCGTCCAAAATACCATCTGTCTTATCCATCTGCCAAATGATCTGGTCGTTGGTCTTAGTTGTCAAAGCAGGATGGTCATAGGAATGGG
>JAZREB010000336.1:0-4424 GCA_045660585.1 Faecousia sp.
GTCGATTCTTTGATTACTTTCTTGGCGAAACAAGAAAGTAATGCCCCCGGCAGGGGAGCAAAGTATGTCCGAGCTATAAAATGATCGTATTCAACGCAACGCATGGCGTATGGAGCAAAAGCTAAAACAGTTCGATAAATCGGAATTGGTAGATGGGGGAGAGTTTTCCGGGGAGAAATTTTGGAATCTACGGAGGAAGGGAATCTCTTTGCTTGACAAGTGGGGCAGACATGGTATAATAAGGGGAGAAATGCCGACAAAATTTCTATAAAGAAACAGAGGTTTATGATTATGGAACTTGCAACTTTATTATTCCCCAATGTTACCGAAACTCCCGAGTCTTTAGAGGATCGCTATCCTCTCCGTGAGCTTCCCGAGGGCGCTGTTGTTACCCGTATGGCTCCTTCTCCCACCGGTTTTGTCCATCTGGGCAATCTGGTACAGGGTCTGGTTGCTGAGCGCATGGCTCACCAGTCCGGTGGCGTTCTTTTCCTCCGTGTTGAGGACACCGATGCCAAGCGCGAAGTCCCCGGTGCGGTTGAGGTTTTGATCGATTCCCTGAAGCACTACAGCATCTGCTTCGACGAAGGTGCCACCAAAGAAGGAGACAACGGTCTCTACGGCCCCTACCGTCAGCGCCGGAGAGCAGAGCTCTATCACGTTTATGCCAAGAAGCTGGTAGAACAGGGCATGGCATATCCCTGCTTCTGCACAGAAGAAGAGCTCACCGCTATGCGTGCCGATCAGGAAGAGAAAAAGGTCAACTTCGGCTACTACGGCTCTTATGCTGTTTGGCGTGATCGCCCCATTGAGGACGTTCAGGCCGCCATTGCAGAGGGAAAGCCTTGGGTCCTCCGTTTCCGTTCCACCGGCAGTATCGAGAATCAGTTTAAGTACAACGACCTTGTTAAGGGCGCCTTGACCATTACCGAGAACGACATTGACCATGTTCTCCTGAAGGCCGACGGCATTCCCACATATCACTTTGCTCATGCTGTGGACGATCATCTCATGCGGACCACCCACGTTGTCCGCGGTGACGAGTGGCTCCCCAGCCTGCCCTTCCACCTGCAGCTCTTCCGTGCACTGGATTTCAAGATCCCCAAGTATGTCCACATCGGACCTCTTATGAAGATGGATGGCACCAGTAAGCGCAAGCTCTCTAAGCGTAAGGATCCGGAACTGGCTCTGACCTACTACAAGGCAGAGGGCTTCCCCGTTTCCGCTGTGTACGAATATATCATGACCCTTCTCAATTCCAACTACGAGGATTGGAGAAAGGCTAACCCCACAGAGGACTCCGATTCCTTCAAGTTCTCCTACAAGAAGCTGAATCCCGCCGGTGCACTTTTCGACTACGCCAAGCTCTGCGATGTTTCCAAGAACGAGATTGCTAAGATGGATGCAGAAAAGGTCTATGAGCTGGCTCTGGAATTTGCAGAGGAGTTCGATCCCGAATTCGCACAGTGCCTGGAGAGAGACCCCGCTTTCACCAAGGCCATCTTAGCCATCGGCAGAGGCGGCAAGAAGCCCCGTAAGGATCTGGCAACCTGGCAGGATGTAAAGCCCTATATGGGATTCTTCTACGATGAGTACTTTGTATCCGAGGGCTTTGGTGATAAGTACGAGGCATCCGTTATTCGTGGCGCTTTGGAGGCTTTCTTGGAGACCTACGATCCTTCCGAGGATGCAAATACCTGGTTCGAGAAGGTCAAGGCTGTTACCGCTAAGATCGGCTTTGCCGCTGATATGAAGGAATACAAGGCTAACCCCGATGCCTTCCCCGGCTCCGTTGCCGATGTTTCCACCTTTATCCGTGTAGCCGTTACCGGCAAGACCAATTCTCCCGATCTGTACACCGTTATGCAGATCCTGGGTGACAAGGCTGTGGAACGGATCCGCACCGCCATCGAGAGCCTGTAACTATGAAAAAGATCCTTATTGATATGGAGCACAACCCTCGCAGGGATCATTTTAACTACTTTAAGAATTTCTATGATCCCAGTGTAGGCATGACAGTGCAGTGTGATATTACCCCACTTGCAGACAGGAGACCCTTTTTTCTCCATCTGTTCTACTGCGCGACTTGGGCGGCTAACTCCGTGACCGAGCTTCGCCGTCGGATTATTGGGGATCAGGTGGTGGAATATGATTTCTGTGCCGGCTCCCATACCGTAGCCCTTCCCGATGAGACCTACTGCTACTGTGAGCTGGAATGTGATAAGCCCCTCAGTGAATTCCTGCCCTATGCCAATGAACGGGTAGCCTATGTCAAGGCGCACCCCTCTATTGAGGAGCATGAGCCGGAGAGACTCTTCTTTATCTCCTCTGCACCGTGGGTCAGCTTTACCGGGCTGAAATTGCCGGTAGCCAATCCGCCCCATACCAATCCCCAGATCACCTTCGGCAAGGCCTATTGGCAGGGGGATAAATACCTCCTTCCCGTAAGCCTCACCGTCCACCATGCCCTCTGCGATGGGCTCCATATGGCAAAATTCTTTGAGGCTTTTGAAGAAAAATGCCATACCCTCTTGCAAGAGGAATGCTAAAACAAACCCAACCGCCGGTGGTACAAAGATCGTGCCACCGGCGGAAAATCAAACATTCGGGCTTGTAGCTCAGTTGGGAGAGCGTACGGTTCGCAACCGTAAGGTCGAGGGTTCGATCCCCTTCAAGTCCACCATATCAGCACGAGGGTTTTGATACGAACCGTCGTGCTGTTTTATGGTAGAAAAATTGATAATGATATGATATAATCAGTTTGACAAACTTGAATTTGTCTAACAGATTTGCACCGCACCAAAGCCTCCCCTGTGTAAGTGGAGGTGGGCAAAATCTTCGATTTTGCTCGGAGGGGTTGTCAATCCCTCAGTCACGCTGATCGCGTGACAGCTCCCTTTACACAAGGGAGCCTTGGGCGCTCCCGCGCCGGTAAAACAAACTTGAATTTGACGAACGGATTGTATCACATCATAATTGTAGAATTGAGGAGGTGCTTTTGTGCGACGGAAGACAGATAAAGATATAATTAAAGAAAACTACTGGTTAATTATTCTTTCCGCCCTGTTAGTTTTATTTGGTGTTTTCTGCGCCATACTTCCTCACATTGCACCCCATGTTAGTTATGATTCTTTACAGACGAAAGAAGTGACGATTACAGAATACAAGCATCACTATGGCGGTTATCGTAGTGCCAGTTATGACTATATCCGTACAACTGATGGTGAAAAATACAACCTTTCGGGCGATTACCAACGAGAACAATTAAAGGACCTTCTGACAAGAGGTAAACAAGTCACTATAAAGTGGTATAAGAACAACCCATTTTGGACTCTACTGGTAGAGGAAATGTATGTTGACGGAGAACGAGTCGTAACATACGATAATGACAAATCTGTCGATTGGAAATCTCCGTTGATTTTCGGTTCTTGCTTTGTTGTTCTTGGAATAGGCGGCTTCTTTCTGCTTCGTTTGTTTGTAAAAGCAAACAGAAAAAAGCAGAAAAAACGTGATGAGAAAATACAGCGGAAATACGGAAATAGAGTGAAATAAAACTGTTCGACAAATTCCAATTTGTCTAACAGAACGATGTGGTTTCTCCTTCGAATGAAACCTTTTGAAACCGTATTATCTTTATTGATCAAATTAAAAAGAAGCAACTTTCGTAGACAAAAGTTGCTTCTTTTTTATCCAAGCCCCGGGCTTGGTATCTTATTGATGAGAAACCGCAACAAGCTGCGGATGATACAACGGAAGCCGATGGTTTGTTCTCCGAGAGAGAAACAAAGAATCACCGGGGGGTATTTCTGCTTCGGATCAAGAACAGGATAGTCAGGACAATGACGATGATATTGGAGATCACAGCAACAAAATTTAGGATCACGGCATTAAATACGGTAAACATAGCGACATTGACCAGGAAAGCATATTTTAGAGCTCGTTCATTATCCTTGAAACGGAATACAGCCAATGAATATTCCAGATTGGCAATGGTGGGGAGCCAGCCGAGAAGCCCCATGTTGTTAAAAAGGATCCCAAGGACTACACCCAAAATAATCAAGAACCATTCTATGAACTTTTGATTCATCTTGGCAATGGCGGCAAGGTTTCGCAGAAGGCTGACGCCGTTCTGGGCAGCGCCGCTATAACCGCCTAATACAATGGAACCGGTGCCATAAAAGACTTGGCTGAAAAGTTGTACGGTAAGAACGCCTTTTGCGGTTTTACGGGAGGAACTGAAAGCATCGGACACCATGGCGAAAATGCTGAACAGATTACCTAAAATTATGAGATCCATGAATAACTCCTAAAAACAAAAAGATAGGGATCATTACATCTATTATATTCTCCCCATCTTCCTTCGTCAAGAGAAAACCATAAATCACAGTTTATCGCTCCCTTGGAGCGAATGATATCCGTTCCTT
>JAZREB010000337.1:0-2259 GCA_045660585.1 Faecousia sp.
ATGTTGGCACTCATGTCCTCTAACTGGTGGATGGCATCGGTAATGTCACGGATATGGTTCTTACCACTCTGGGTAACGAAAACATAACCGGTGACCTTTTCTGCAAGAACCGTAGCATCGGTAACGATGTTTACGGGAGGAGTGTCGATAATAACGTAGTCGAAGTAGGTGCTGACATATTCCAGCAGGGTGTCCATCTTGTCGTTGCTGAGGAGCTCTGCGGGGTTGGGAGGGATCTGACCTGCGGTCAGGATCTTAAGGTGAGGGGTGTCGGTTTCTCGGAGGTTGATCTCCGTGGACAGACCTGCCAGAATCTCACTGAGGCCGTTCTTGCTCTCACAACCGAAGTGACGGTGGATAGAGGGCTTACGCATGTCGGCATCGATGAGAAGAACCTTCTGATCAGCAATAGCGAAGGAAATAGCCAGGTTAACGGCGTTGGTAGTCTTACCGTCAGAGGCCAGGGAACTGGTTACGGCGAAGATAGGGCATTTCTCACCCTTGCCGGTGAACATGAGCTTGGTACGGATGGAGTTGTAGGCTTCCTTAATGGCGAAGGGGCTGGAAGCGGACAGGTGGGGAGCAATGGGTCTGCCACCGGTGGGTTTCTTTTTGTTGGAACCTAATTTAGCCATTTTGGTTACCTCCGATATTCATAACTGCGGTAGGAATTAGAGGGTGCGTTGGTAATGCTGGGAACAGTGCCCAATACGGGGATGTTATAAGCACGTTCCAGATCCTCTTCGTGCCATACAGTGGTATCCAGCATAGCAATGGCAATGACTACTGCACAGGACAGGAGCAAGCCCAGGATAAAGCCGCCGGAAACGTTGTTAGCCACATCCGGGGTATAGGGGGTGGTAGGCACCTTGGGTAGGTTGACGACGGTGATCTTACCGGCCTCTACCAGGCGTACGACCTCTCCGGGAGCGGCTACTGCAACGGCATTTGCTACGTCACAGGCCAACTGGGGATTGGCGCTGGTGATGAAAACATTGATGATCTGGGTGTCTGTCTGGATGGTAGAAGTGATCATACCGGAGACAGCCTCGGGGGAAACGGTAACGCCCTGCTCTGCAAGCTGTTCGCTGACGGCACGGGCAACGGGCTGGCTGTTGAGCAGGTATTTAACGGTGCTGGACAGCTTGTTGTCGGAGATCAGCTCACTGCTGTTAACTTCGCCCTGGCGTTCGCTGGCGAAAATACAGAAAGAAAGGCTGGCACGATACATGGGGGTAATAGCGTATTTGGTGTAGAGCCACGCACCGATAGTGAAAATCAGGGTGGCAAGGCAGATCCAAGCAAAATGCTTTTTCAGTGCCCATAAAATGTCTTGAAAACGGATCTCGGTTTTGTTCAAAGAAGATCTCTCCCTTCAAAGGTCATATCTTGAACTATCATAACATGAAACCTTAGAAAATGCAACAAATTTCTCACAAATCATCTTAGCATTTTTTGTTGCAATGAGAGCGGTAATGTGATATAATGTGTGGGAAATCAATTATTCCATCATGGAGGTAATTTTAAATGTCTAACAACAAACTCATCGGCGCAGCCGTCATCGGTCAGTCCGGCGGCCCCTCTTCCGTCATTAACGCAAGTGCCTACGGTGTCATTAAGACCGCTCTGGAGGCAGACTGCATCACTGCCGTTTACGGTGCCAACCACGGTATCGTCGGCATCCTCAATGACCGCCTCATGGACATGAGCAAGGAAGATCCCGCAGAACTGGAGCTCCTGCTCCATACTCCCTCCTCCGCACTGGGCTCCTGCCGCTACAAGATCGCCGATCCCGAGAAGGACGACACCGACTATAAGCGCATCCTTGAGATCTTCAAGAAGTACAACATCCGCTACTTCTTCTACAACGGCGGCAACGACTCCATGGACACCTGCAACAAGGTCAGCCGTTACATGAAGTCCGTTGGCTACGAGTGCCGTGTCTTCGGTGTTCCCAAGACCATCGACAATGACCTCTTCGGCACCGACCACTGCCCCGGCTTCGCTTCCGCTGCCAAGTATATTGCTACCTCCTTCATGGAGGTCTCCCGTGACAGCCATGTTTACGATAAGGGCATGATCACCATTATCGAGTGCATGGGTCGTCATGCAGGCTGGCTCACCCCCGCCGCTTCTCTGGCAAGCCCCTCCGGCGATGGCCCCGACCTCATTTACCTGCCCGAGGTAGACTTCGACATGGATAAGTTCATTGCCGATGTCAGCCGTATTTACAAAGAGAACGGCAACTGCATCGTCGCT
>JAZREB010000338.1:0-4720 GCA_045660585.1 Faecousia sp.
CCGCTTGGCCTCCGACTTTGATTGCGCTTGCGATCCTTTTGCTGACCTCATTTACTTCTTCTATTCGACAGATCGTCATGATCGCTCAGGATAGATGGTATTATGATACTCCCGGTTGGAATATCACTGTGGCTGTTTTATTCGGCCTATGTATGCTTGTTCTGTTGGTCGCTACGATCCTGTTTGTCCTTCTGAAAAAGCGTAACGTGATTTTGCCTATTTTGATTGGTGGCTTTGTTCTGTTTTACCTTGCAGAGATGTATCAGATCATTTTCTTCATCCGTCAGTACGTTTCTGCCATTAGTGTCAGATCCCTGATGTTCTTCTACAGCTATGTTCTGCTCTTTGTCTTTGTCTTGGCCCTCTCCGAGAAGAAAGAAGGCAAGGACCACATGACCGACCTTAAGGCCATCGTATCCAAGTTCTATTATTTACCCGCCGCAGTATGTCTGGGCAACTATATCATTCACGGCCTGTGGGATATTATCTCCCGTTTGGCAAGAGGCTACTTATTCAGCGGTTTCTTTGGTTCCTTCCTCGGTGGTGTAGAATGGATCGCGACTGCCGCCTTCATGTTCCTGCTCATGATGTGGCTGAAGGATCCCTATGTTGCGGAAAATACCACCGTTTCCGTCCCCGAGACAAAGACCGAGCCTGCTTTCGACCTTGCACCCTCTGCAGTAGAAGAGCCCATTGTATATAGCGGCACTCCTTCCTATGATCCCGAGGCTCCCTTGGAGTCTGTTGCTCCCGCAACCGAAGGCTCTGTTTACGAACAGCTCAAGAAGTATAAGTCCTATCTGGATTCCGGTGTCATTACACAAGAAGAATTCGACAACAAGAAGAAGCAACTCCTTGGCTTCTGATCCCATACACATTGCCCCGAGAGCATCGACTCTCGGCGCGTTTCTCATCCCTTTACATTCTCATATTTTCCGTTAATTGGTAAAAATGTCTAAAAAGCACTTGCAAATTTCCCGATTATCTCTTATAATATGAACAGATTCTCCCTATTTTTACAGAAAGTGAGATACATTATGAAAACGAAAATACGTGTCCCCATAACTGCCTTTCTCCTTATGGTTCTTTTAGGATTTGCTGTGTATTCTTTCTACTTGAAATTGCCAAGTATTCGATTCTGTTTTGAGAGAGCCTTTTCAAGCGGTGAATTCTACATGTTCCTAAAGGGCTATTGTATCATGTCCGTCTTCCTTCTGTCGGATTTTATCCTGTGTATTGTCCTTCTGTGTAAGAGGAGAGGGTCTATATTAGCGGTTATTACCGGCTTTATGGCATGGATAGCATTGTTCTCCTTCGGCTTCTATACTTTTGATTTGATCAGATCTTTGATTCTGAATTACCAATTTGAGACGAATACGATTACGGTTCGAATCACCGATCTTTCTTACCTCTTTATTTCTACAGTTGGGTATATAGACTTCTTCTTTAAGGTCTTGGCTCTTCGGGATCGTAAGTACAATGCTTACCCTCGTCCTCGTGCTGTGCGCCGCGCTGCGGAACGGTACTTTGTCCCTGCGCTGATCTATTTCTGCGGTTGTTTCGATAATATGCGAAATGCATTGCTTTACATGATTTCCGGCCAGCGTATCTTCGTTGCAATGATTGTGAATGATCTGATCATACCCATTTTTACCATTCTTGTGATGCTGACCCTTACCCTCTGGTTGCGTAAGGGAAAGGCGGAGATCCTTGCACAGCCTAAGGAGATCCCTGTCCGTTTCCCCGGGGGAAAGACGGATACCTTCCCCATGGGCAATTAAACGCCCTTGTCGCAACTGTATGTTATAGAAAGTGAGGAACCTTATGAAACAGAAAGTTCGTGTCCCGGTTACCGTGCTCCTACTGCTGACGATCCTTGTGCTGTCTATCATTCGGATGGTATCCGTTTTCAAATATCACATTGATTACCTTGGAATGTTCCGTGATTTTTCCCGCTATATTCAAAACAGTTCTCCCTCCGATCTTTGCGAGCTTGTTTGTGGCATAGCAACCATCGGTTTGTACTGCCTCCTTGCTCCGGCACTACTCTTTAAGAGTCGGGGTGTTTTTGCCGGTATTATCATCATTTTGCTTTCCTGTACCTATATTGGAATGTTCGTCCTGTCCCTGATTTTGGGAGAATTCCTTGTCAATCCTTTGGTTTCTTTCCTGTTCTACCTTGCAGTTGGTATCATGCTCTTACTCATGGGCAGACGGAAGGATGAATATGACAACGATAAATTCATGAGAACCACTGCCACCTTGGCACTGATCCCCATTTTCCTGTACTTTATCTACTGCTTCACAGGTCGCTCTCTGTGGTTTATATTATTTTATCTGCAGGAATATCGATCTGCCGATGTTTTTAGTAGCTTTATTCCTGCGATCCATCTCATCTTCGAGTCCATTATGTTTATGACTCTGTTTTCCTGGCTGAAGGATCCCTATGCTGTATTTGTTACCTCCAATGTCAAAGAACCTGCACCGGAAGTACAGAAGGTTGAACTGAATACCCCCCGGGCCCCTGCTGTTGAGGAGCCGGAGGAAACTGCTCCCATTACCGTAGAACCCGTAGAGGAACCCACTACCACCCCGGAACAGCTCCCTCCACAAGAGGATGACACCTATACCCCCTTTAAGATTGATCTCCTTCCCTATGACCCCTCTATTCTGGATAATCCCCCGGTAGAGGAACCTGCACCCGTTATCCCGGAGCCTCCCGTACCTGCACCCGCGCCCGTTATCCCGGAGCCTCCTGTACCTGCACCCGCACCTGTTGAGACTCCTGCAGAGGATCCCGTATTTGCCGAGCTTCGGCAATTTAAGGAACTCTTAGATGCCGGTATCATTACGCCTCAGGACTACGAACAGAAGAAGCGCCGGCTTCTCGGTCTGTGATCCTAAGACCACTGACATCCTGTTCTGATCGTTTTTAAAATAGGCAGGCTATCCTATTTGGGGTAGCCCGCCTGTTTCGTTTCTGTTCTTTTATCTTGCAAAATAGGGGAGAGTTTGTTATACTGTTTATATGATCTCTGCTGTTGATCGGATCGATTCTTAAGGAACCGATTCCCCAAACAGCACGAAAGGAGCAACCAATGATCACAAGAGAACTCTGTCAGCGTGTCTTGCAGCGGGCTATGGCTACCGGTGGAGACTACGCAGAAATTTATGCAGAAAATACCCTGAATCATTCCATTCACATGATCGACCGTCGGGTAGAGAATATTCACGATTCCGTAGTAGCCGGTGCGGCAGTCCGAGTCTATAAGGGTCTGCGCTCCGTTATGGCAACTACCATCGACATGACGGAAACCGGGCTCCTCCGCTGTGCGGAAAAGGCCGCCGACGCTCTGGGCGAGGGGAATTCGCCCATGGACATCGTTCTTCGGGAATGTCTCTTTGGGGATATCCATCCCATTCGGATCGTCCCTGCCACCGTCAGTAACGGCCATAAGATCGCTATTTTAAAAGAGGGCTATTTTGCCGCCAAGGACTACGATCCTGCCATTTCCCAGGTAGATGCGACTCTTCTGGATGTGGATCACAATATCCTCATTGCCAATACAGAGGGGCTCTATACCCGTGATCGTCAGATCCGTACCCGTATGAACATGATGGCTGTAGCGGAAAAGAACGGTCAGACCCAGACCGCTACCTTTAATCCCGGTCGCCGTATGGGACTGGAAATGTTCCAACTCATTCCACCTAAGTCCATTGGCGAAAAGGCCGCAAAACAGGCTCTGACCATGGTCAGCGCAGGCTATTGCCCCCCGGGGGTCATGCCCGTTGCCATTGATAACGGCTTCGGCGGTGTTATCTTCCACGAGGCCTGCGGACACTCCTTAGAGGCCACAGCCGTTGCTTACGGTCGTAGCCAGTTTGCAGGGAAGTTAGGTCAGCAGATCGCAAATGTTAAGGTCACCGCCATCGATGACGGCACCATTGCCAACGCATGGGGCTCCATTAACATCGATGACGAGGGCACCCCTGCCCGTAAGAACGTCCTCATTGAGAACGGTATCCTGAAATCCTACATGATCGACAAGTTTAACGGTCGCCGTATGGGTATGGAATCCACCGGCAATGCCCGCCGTCAGAGCTTCGGACATGTGCCTACATCCCGTATGACCAACACCTATATTGCCCCCGGTACCGATCGGAACGAGGATATTATTGCCTCTATGGAATACGGCCTATACGCTAAAGAAATGGGTGGCGGCTCAGTCAACCCCGTTACCGGTGAGTTTAACTTCGTGGTAAACGAGGGCTACTTGGTTCGTAACGGTAAGATCTGCGAGCCTGTCCGTGGTGCCAGTTTAGTTGGTAAGGGCAGTGAGGTCATCCGTAATATCGATATGGTAGGTACAGATCTGGATATGGGACAGGGTATGTGCGGATCCTCCAGCGGATCCATTCCCACAAATGTGGGACAGGCTCTGATCCGAGTATCTTCTATCACCGTCGGTGGCAGATAAGGGAGGTAGCACCATGAATTATCAGGAATTTAAATTAGCTGTTATTGCCGAGGCAGAGGCTATTGGCATTACAGAATATGAGCTTTACTATCAGGCAGAAGAAAGTACCTCCGTCAGCACATATGCCCATGAGGTCAACGAATTTTCAGGCTTTATAGAAGGTGGCCTCTGCTTCCGCTGTATCGTAGATGGCAAGATGGGCTACGCTTCCACACAGGCCATGACGAAAGAAGAAGCCAAAC
>JAZREB010000339.1:0-2107 GCA_045660585.1 Faecousia sp.
TATGGGTTAAAGCCCATTATTTATTTTATTTAGTGGCGTAAGCCACACCGACATACGCGTAGCGTATATCATCTGCGACGCAGATATCATACCCATAGGGTATATCATCCGTTCTGTAAGGAACGGATATCATTCGCTCCACCGGAGCGATAAACTGAAATTTACAGGTGCTCTTCGTCGGGGGATGGGAGCACTTCGGTGGATTGGATATAGAGATCCTCGGTTTCTTGTAGAGCTTGGGTTAAAATACAGCGAGCAAGGAGAGGATTTACGGGTGGTGTCAGCGCATCTACCCCATCGGAAGCAGCTCCACAGAGTATGGCATATAATTTTTGATAGATATTTTCTTCCATATTATTTCCTCCAATAAGAATTACAGTATGTATTACGGATAATGTATATCCTATAATTCCTTATACCAACTATAATATATCTTTTATTTCCGTAATAATGTAGCGATGAGGATTTATAATATATCTGTACCGGAGGTGGTATGGATGGAATATACACAGTGGTTTGCAGATCGGCTTGCACAGCTTCGCACAGAGAAAGGCGTTTCTGCACGAGATATGAGCCTGTCATTAGGACAGAGTGAAAGCTATATCAACAAAATTGAAAACCGCAGAACTTTACCCTCCATGACAGGATTTTTCTATATTTGTGAATACCTGGGTGTAACGCCGGAGGAATTCTTCAGATCCTCGGTTCCGTCTCCTACCAGATATAAGGAGATCATCGAGATCGTAGATCAGCTCTCTCCCAAACAGGCACAACATGTATTGGAACTGCTGAAAGATCTGACAGAAAAATAATCCAATAGTAAGTCTCACTCCTTTCTATTCCCTCTCGGGTATGGAAAGGAGTTTTTTTGTAAATTTATTTATCGAAAGATTGGATCGTTAAATTCTACCAAAATCAAGAATGAAAAGGCTTTCTTTTCATAAAACCACCTATGTTTACAATATTTTTACGAAAAACAGCCCCGGATTGCAAATGAATGCTTTACTTTTTATCTTCTATCGTATATGATATATTTATTGAACTGCGCCCTTGAAAACTCGGGGACGGGAAGGAGGCCTGCGGCTTGGATCAGATGAGACTTTCATTTAAGAAAGGGGATTGGATCGCCATTGCAATTGTGGCGGTGCTGGCTCTTGTGGTCGGGCTGTTATTCCTGCCTTCCGGCGGTGAGCCCTCCGACTCTGTGGTGCAGATCTACCGAGACGGTAAGCTCCTACGGGAACTTCCTCTAACAGCAGAGGAGACTCTGACCATCCAAGGGAAGTACGAAAATACCGTAACCATCCACAACGGCACCGTAGCCATTACCCACAGCACCTGTCCCGGGGAAGATTGCGTCCACAGTGGCTCTATCACCAAGGCCGGTCGTTCTCTGGTGTGTCTCCCCAACAGTTTGGAGATCCGTATTACCGGTGCGGCAGAGATCGACTTTGTAGTGGGGTGACGGTATGAAAATGACGAAACGAATTGCCCTTTCCGCCGTTCTCATTGCACTGGCGCTGGCACTTTCTTATACAGAGCGTTTTATTCCACTGCAAATGGTGATCCCCCTACCGGGGATCAAGTTGGGGCTTGCCAACATCGTGACTCTTGTGGCACTGAGCCTCTTGGGTTGGAAGGATACCCTGTGGATCGTGATTCTGCGGTGTATAATGGGCGCGGTTTTCGGTGGAGGGATCAGTGGATTGCTTTTCTCCCTGACGGGTGGCCTTTTCTCCCTGGGGGTTATGACTTTTATGGGCAGAATTCCCACCTTTTCCCTGTACGGGATCAGCATTTTAGGTGCCGCCGCCCATAATATCGGACAAATCTGTGCCGCAATGGCTCTCATGCAGACCGTGTATATCGGTGCATATCTGCCCTATCTGCTCATCGTAGCCATTTTTACCGGCTTTGCCACCGCCACCGCCGCATCCGGCGTTCTAAAACTCTTGCCAAAGGCAACGAAACCGTAAAACTGCAAATCACAGTTTAGCGCGACCTTGGAGCGAATGATATCCGTTCCTTACAGAACGGATGATATACCCTATGGGTATGATATCTGCGTCGCAGATGATATACGCTACGCGTATGTCGGTGTGGCTTA
>JAZREB010000340.1:0-1839 GCA_045660585.1 Faecousia sp.
GTCGCCCCTACGGTGAGATACGATGGTTTATGCATCAAACAGCTCGATAAACTGAAATTTGCAGGGTGACTTACATGTGCTTTGCCCATAAATTTCAATCCGTGGCGTAGCCACACATCAATTATTCATCAGCGTAGCGACTTCAATATTCATGATTCATTCGCTCCACCGGAGCGCTAAACTGCGATTTTTGCGAAGTTAACACCCAAATGTCAACATAAATGTGGTTTTGGGTGTTAGATGCCGTGGGGGGAATTCATGGGTTTTTCTTGACATTGATTGGTAGCTGGGGTAAAATGGAAATAGTGATTTAGACAAAGAAAGACTGCTTGGTTATGATGAAAAAATTACTTGGGTTCTTATTGATTTTAGGAGTGCTTCTGTCTCTTATGCCCGCTGCATGGGGCGCTCCGGTGCAGGGACGGAAGGAGAGTGTCAAGTCCTATAGCAGTGCCCTTTCTGACACAACGGATCTCCTCTTTGATTTCAATAATGCGGAAAAAGACAAAGAACGGTACAAGGGCACTGCTTATGGAGGTCGAAACTACGACCGGGAGTCCAATGGCTATTGGGCAACGGGCTACAACGGTTCCTATACCGCCTATACCATTGTCAATTCCGGCGGTACTTTGCGAGTCAATGTCACAGATGCCACAGATAACGGAGGCACCTATGGTCCTTGGGTCAAGATCACCAACACCTATGGCAAGCTCCCTTCTTATAACGCAAACAGTTACGACTATTATCCCTTGAATTTTGACCCGTCCTCTGTGGAGACAGTGACTATTCGCTTCAAGTTGGTGAACTGTACACAGGTTACGGATAAGATCCCGGAGATCATTTTTGAGTATTATTATACCAAGGATGGTAGCTATGGCTACGGCAATGATATGAAGGCCGTTTACACCTTCCGTGACGGAGAATATATGGCAATCAGCATTCCCGTCAGCTCCAAACTCAAGAACGCGGATTTCCTCAAGGGCTTCGGCTTCCGCTTCCGCAACATTAAGGGCGGTAGCAATGCCCGGATCTACATCGACTATATGTATATCGGAAAGACATCTTCCTTTGTCATGAAAAGCCATGAGGACAAAACATTTATGTCTCAGGCAGTGAGTCCTATTGCTTCCGGGGTCAATCAGAGTAAGATCTATCTGAAAAATAAGACAGACAATACCCAAATCGCAGGTTATATGGCAACGGTATCTCCTTCTGCCAAGGTAACTTTTAAGGCATCATATGCAAGCTACTACACCAAGGGAAGTACCCCTGAGAGCCGAAAAACGAATGGTCTTACTATGGCATTCAGCCGTATGGTGGCAACAGACCATGCCGCAAACTATGAGGCGGTCACCGGGGAGAAGGTTCTCTTGACCACCAATGCCAATTTCTTTAACACCGAGACCTTCCAGCCCAGAGGCTGTCTTGTGTTGGAGGGAAATGTTATCCAGACCTACAGTGTCCATTACGGAGCCCCTTATTTTGCGGTTTTGAAGGACGGTAGCTTTGCCATTCGTCCCCAAGGAGCTCCTTTGGGAGATGTGCAAGAAGCCGTTTCCGGCTATCAGTGGTTGGTGCGGGATGGGGAACTGATTACCACCAACGACAATGAGACCTTGGCACCTCGTACAGCTATCGGTCTAAAGGCAGACGGTACGGTTGTGATCCTTGCCATCGACGGCAGACAGGAGCCCTACTCCGCAGGGATTACCATTCACGACCTTGGGGAAGTGATGCTTGCCGCAGGGTGCGTGGATGCTATGAATATGGACGGTGGCGGTTCCACCACCTTCGCAAGTCGTTATAACGGCACAGGGGAGCTTTTAAGTCGGATCGTAG
>JAZREB010000341.1:0-5797 GCA_045660585.1 Faecousia sp.
AGGCCCTCTCCTCCGGACTCCTCTCCAACGCTACGCTCTCGTTGTAGTTTTTTCTTGTCGTTTTTAGGAACCACCTATTCCGATTTGTCGAACTGTTTACAAATTTGCACAGTCTCTTGCCTCTCCAATGGGAGCGCTAAACTGTGATTTGCAGTGCAAACATAATGGGCGTTAGCCCATTTTCTGATCTGTGCCCTTTAGGGCACACATTCACCCACCACGAATGTGGTGGATTTCATACCGCAGGTATTTCACATCTCGCAGAGATATTTCACTCCGAAGGAATTTCATTTCGCTCCGATGGAGCGATAAACTGTGATTCTACGATCACATTTGGTCTATGTATCTGAGTAGGGTGGGCAGAAGTTCTTCGTAAGGGAGTTTTTCCTTCAGTTCGCCCTTGACGGAAATCACACCGCAACCGTCGCCGCCGGCGATGCCGATGTCAGCTTCTCTGCCTTCCCCGGGGCCGTTGACGATGCAACCCATAACTGCTACGGTCAGCTCCTTCTCACAATCCTGCAGTGCCTCCTCTACCCGATTGGCAAGGCCGATCAGGTCGATCTTGGTTCTGCCGCAGGTGGGGCAGGCAACCAGATTCACACCGGTTTTCCCCAGACCCGCTGCCTTCAAAATAGCTTTTGCCGCTACTACTTCCCGGACAGGATCAGCAGTTAGGGATACACGGATGGTGTCACCGATGCCCATACACAGTAGACCGCCGATACCCATAGCGGATTTTATGGTGCCCATGTACTCTGTGCCGGTTTCCGTAACGCCTACATGAAGGGGATAGTCTACCTTCTCGGACATAAGACGGTAAGCCTGCATCATGAGAGGCACGTTGCTGGACTTCATGGACAGGCAAATGTCCGTAAAGTCATACTTTTCCAAAAGGGCCGCATGCTCCAGAGCACTTTCTACCAGTGCCTCGGGAGTGGGGTGCCCGTATTTTTCCAGGAGTCTCTTATCTAAAGAGCCCCCGTTGACTCCGATACGAATGGGGATATGATGTGCCTTACAGCAATCCACCACCGCCTTGACCCGATCCTCGCCACCGATATTACCGGGGTTGATACGGATCTTGGATGCACCGCCCTCTGCGGCGGCAATGGCCAAACGATAGTCAAAGTGGATATCCGCAACCAAAGGCAGAGGGGAAGCGGCGGCAATTTGTGCAAAGCCCTTTGCCGCCTCCATATCCGGCACCGCCAGACGGGCTATCTCACAGCCCCCATTTTTAAGAGCAGTAATCTGCGCCAAACTGCCTTCCACATCGGTAGTGGCAGTATTGAGCATAGATTGGATCACAATGGGTGCGCCTCCGCCTATGAGGACACCGCCTACAGAAATTTGTTTCGTCATAGCGTTTCCAAACCTCTCTATTTATCAAACAACGTCCAAACATCCTTGAATGTGATCAGGATCATAAGGCCAATGAGCAATACCAGGAAAAATCCGTGTAAATACCCCTCATATTTGGGGTCGATCTTTCTGCCCAGAATTTTCTCTGCTACTGCAGTTACAATGAGACATACTGCTCTGCCACCATCCAGCGCAGGGATAGGGAGCAGATTCATAACACCTAAGTTAATGCTGATAACGGAGAAGAAAAACAGTACATTCAGCAGACCCAAACCAATGGTCTCCGATTTCGCTCCGGCATCGGCTACAAGATCCACCACGCCGACGATTCCCGATACATTCTTAACCGATTCCCGTCCGCTGATCAGATCCCCCAGAGACAGCCAGACCAAACGGCCTACATTGAGGCTCTGTCTCCAGGTATAAGACAGCACATTCCCTGCTGTTTCGTCTACATAACCTCCAATGGAGAAACCGTAGAGGAGACTACCGTCCTCTGCTTCCAGATCCCGTTTCATTTCTACGTTGTCCAGGTGAACCTTTTTCCCGTCGCGAATGACTACGAGATCATGGATCCCCTCGGGATTACGATCCAAGAGATAGGTTTCGTATCCACGGACATAGACCTTTCTGCCGTCGATCTTGTATAGCTCATCCCCCACCTGAATCTGTTGGGCGAAGGGTCTGCCTTCTTCGATCTTAGAAATAGTGGACGTGGGGAGTGTTCCCTGATAATAGATACTCACAAAGAAGAGCATCATCAAGAAACCCACAATAAAATTCATCGTCGCACCGGCCAACAGGATCATCAGCCTTTGCCAAACTTTGGCATTGGAAAATGATCTGTCATCATCGCTGTCCCCATTTTCTCCCTCCATAGCACAGTAACCGCCAATGGGAATGCAACGCAGGGCATACAAGGTCTCACCCTTCTGCTTTTTCCAAATTGCGGGGCCCATAAAGAGGGAAAATTCATTGACCTTGACTCCGCTGAGTTTAGCAGTAAGGAAATGTCCTAACTCATGGGCAAAGATCAATACAGCAAGGCACAGGATCGATATCAAAACATAAAATACGGTCATCAAAACACTTCACCTCACAAGAGATTGTAAACCTTAGCTCTTGCCATTCTGTCTGCCTCCAGGATCTGTGCAAGATCCGGATTTTCCACAAAGGGAACGCCATCCATTGCCCCACGAACTAAGCGGGAGATATCGTAAAATCCGATCTTATCTTCCAGGAACAGGGCAACTGCCGCTTCGTTGGCACCGTTCATCACAGCGCAAGCTGTACCGCCACGCAGTGCCGCTTCCTTGGCAAGGGCAAGGCAGGGGAAGGCTTCTTCATCCGGCTTGTGGAAGGTCAAATCCCCACAGGTAAACAGATCCAGGGGCTCTGCGGGGTTCTCTACCCGATGGGGATAGGTCATAGCCAAACGAATGGGTACACGCATATCGGGAACACCCAACTGGGCCATGACCGCACCGTCACGGAACTCCACAAGGGAGTGGATAATGCTCTGACGGTGGATCACCACGTCTACCTGATTTAGGGGCAGATCGTACAGCCGCATGGCCTCGATGACCTCCAAGCCCTTGTTCATCAGGGTAGAGCAGTCAATGGTGATCTTGTTGCCCATTTTCCAGTTAGGATGGCGGAGGGCATCTGCCTTGGTAATGGTCTTAAGTTCCTCTTGCTTCTTTCCGAAGAAGGGGCCACCGGAGCAGGTCAGGATGATCCTGCGGATCTCTTCCTTCCCATGGGAGCCCATGAGACATTGGAAAATAGCAGAGTGCTCCGAGTCTACGGGGATGATCTCTGCCCCGTATTCCTTCGCCGCGGCCATGACCAGTTCACCGGCACAGACAAGAGTTTCTTTGTTTGCCAGTGCAATTCTCTTTTTCTTGGCAATAGCCGCCAAGGTGGGGCGCAGACCCAGCATGCCTACCACAGCAGTGACTACTGTATCTGCACTTTCGTATTCTGCGGCGGCAATGAGTCCATCCATACCCCACATGACATGGGTACCATCTCCCAGTTCAGAGGCTAAACGATCTGCCGCTTCTTTCGTGGACATGACAGCCAGCTCCGGCTTAAACTGCCGGCACTGCTCTACCATGAGCTCCACATTGGTACCGGCGGTCATAGCAACTACCTGAATGGGTAATTGCTCTACCACCTCAAGGGTCTGCCTGCCGATAGAGCCGGTAGATCCTAAAATAGAAACATTTTTCGTCATATCACTTCACCGCAAAGGGGATCACCAGCAGCAGAAGCTCTACTAAAGGAGCTACCATCATGGTGCTGTCAAAACGGTCGAGAATACCGCCATGACCGGGCATCAGATTGCCGTAATCCTTGATTTTTACCTGCCGTTTGATCACGGAAAGGGTCAGGTCGCCAATCATAGAGGCACCTGCGCCTAAGAGTCCGTAAATACCGGCATACCAATAATTGACCTGTGTAAAGCCAAAGCACTTGTACAGCAAGAAGGTATAGCCCACCATGGCTAAGACATTGATGAGGGCACCACCGATGGCACCTTCAATGGTCTTCTTGGGGCTGATAACGGGAGCCAGCTTGTGCTTACCCATGGCTCTACCTACAAAGTATGCGCCGGAATCTGCCACCATAGACAGAAGAAAGGCCACTAAAATGTAAAATTCTCCACCCTCCATGGTGCGAACACGTACCAGAGAGCCAATGAGGAAGGGATACAGGAACCCTGCAAAGAGTGCCGCCGCAATGGCCTGCACCTTGATCTTGCCGTGACCTGCCAGAAGCTCACAGAACAGCACAGTGGCATAGAGGAAGATCCCTCCCAAGGCGGAAAGCCACAGCTTTTCCCCGTCTAAGATCCCATCGCCCTTAAGCCATGACCACATAACCACAGCCGCGGCCATAACAGCGGTAAAAAATACCGCACGCTTATTTTGCCACAGTCTGGTGCGCCACAGCATTTCATAAGCCGCCACCATACAAGCAAGGCCAAAGAGTACTGCCGTACCCCAAGGAGGCGCCAAGAGCACTACTGCCAAAAGGATGGGCAGACCGATCACAGCCGTTAAAATTCTTACAAGCATAATTATACGCCTCCAAAGCGGCGCTTACGACTATTATACGCCGCAATTGCCTTTTCTAATTCCTCGGGGCCGAATTCCGGCCACAAAACATCTGTAAAATAGTACTCGGCATAGGCACTCTGCCACAGGAGGAAATTGGATGTACGGAGCTCTCCTCCGGGACGGATCACCAGTTCCGGATCGGGCACGCCCTGAGAATACATGAGATCGGAGAGTATCGCCTCCGTCAGCTCCTCGGGCTTACACTTTCCTTCTGCGCACCCTTGGGCAAATCGTTGTGCGGCACGGACTACCTCTGCTCTGCCACCGTAGTTAATACAGAAATTGATCTGTACGCCCTCGTATTTTTTAGAGCGCTCTACAGCTTCCTTTGCCTCCTGCTGAAGCTGGGGAGACAATCTGCTCAGATCACCGAAGAAGCAGAAACGGGCTTGGTTCTTCTCCATGTCATGGATCGCCTCTCTGAGATATTTCTCCAGCAGATCCATAATGGCATTGACCTCCTCCTCGGGGCGTTTCCAGTTCTCTGTGGAGAAGGCATAAACCGTTAGGTATTTCAGGCCAATGGACTTGGCGTAATCGGCAATGGTACGGAAGGCCTCTGCCCCCACCTTATGCCCTGCCTGACGGGGCAGACCCCGCTTTTTCGCCCAACGGCCGTTGCCGTCCATAACGATAGCAATGTGGGTAGGCACCGGTCTGTCTGCCGCTACCTCGGTTTTCTTTTTCTTTTGAAACAACTTAAACATCATCGGATATCTCCATCTATATTGATTATGTCCCCAACAGTTTGGAAACGAGGGCGAACAAACTGTCCGCCCCCGTGGAAACACATCCGGATTATTACAGCTCCATGAGCTCCTTTTCCTTGACGGCGCAGGCTTCGTCGACTTTCTTGATATACTTGTCGGTCAGATCCTGGAGATCCTTTTCGGCCTTCTTCTGGTCGTCCTCGGTGATCTCGGAGTTCTTCTTCAGCTTCTTGATGTAGTCCATAGCATCACGGCGGATGTTACGTACTGCTACCTTGCCGTCTTCGCCGTACTTCTTGACCTGCTTGACCAGTTCCTTACGACGTTCCTCAGTGAGCTGGGGGAAGTTCAGGCGGATAACTCTGCCGTCGTTCTGGGGGTTGATGCCCAGATCGGAGACCTGGATCGCCTTTTCGATCTTCTTGAGAAGGCTGGCATCCCAGGGCTGAATGACCAGAGTGCGAGCATCGGGGGAAGAAATGGAGCCAACCTGTCCAATGGGGGTCTCCTGTCCGTAATACTCGACGGTGATGCGGTCTAAAACCTTTGCGTTAGCACGGCCTGCGCGGATAGCACCGAAGTCTTCCTGCAGGATCT
>JAZREB010000342.1:0-2045 GCA_045660585.1 Faecousia sp.
TTGCCCTTATACCTTATCCTAAACGGGCAAGCATTTTCTGCTCTGTATTATACCCATCCCTGGCTCCACGGTCTTCTCTGGTGCGGCTTGGATTTCCTGTGGGGAGGCATTGCCGCAGGCTTGTGCTTCCTCTTTGGTTCGAGGCCCCGTCATCCCGTAGTGATTCTCACTACCCCTTTTCTTCTAATGATGCTGTCGGACAGCGTGATCATGTTGACAAGGCATGGATTGGGGATCCGGGAACAGTTCTCACCGCTACAAATGGCGGCTTCTTGCTCGGCGAGTTCATTTTCAACAGTGACATTATTGATAGCCATGGGAAGCCTTTTGGTTTTAGGCTTATCTGTGGGATATTGGCAGGTGGTAAAGCATGAATTGGCGTAAAGTATGTGCCCACGATTTATATTGCGGCTTACTCCGTCCCCGCTATCTGTGGGCGATGTTGATTTTTATGGTGCCCTGTATTATGAACCAGATTGACTTGAACTTTTTGGGCTACAGGGCAACCTGGATGGATTATATGATGGGCTGCTTTGAGGGCGTTAACAGAGTCGATCCGAAGACTTTTCAATTTCCTACTATGTGGCTGTTGATCATGGGTGCAGGATTATTTATGAATTTAGATTACCTGTTAGGAGATCTATCCCTTTCCGGTCAGCAGATCATTGTCCGTAGCGGAAACCGACGGGGCTGGTATTTCTCTAAATGCATTTGGAATCTGTGCAGTACGGCACTGTACCTGCTTTTGGGCTCCTTAGGGGTACTTGTCTTTACCATTCTTATGGGTGGGGTTCCCTCTGTGGCAAATTCCCCAACGGTAACGGAGGTGTTCTTTCCCGAACTTTACAACACCGGTTTTCTGATTCCCGTGGGAGAGGGGCTTTTTATGACGCTCCTTTTGCCATACCTCCACTTGGCCGCCTTGAGTATGGTGCAAATGCTCTTGTGTCTGTTCTGCAGACCCATTCTCAGCTTCCTACTGAGTATGAGCCAGCTTATGGCTGCGGTATATATTTACAGTCCTTGGGTGCTGGGCAACGGTGCCATGGTGCAACGAAACGATATGCTCAACTACTTCATAGGAGTATCCGCAGAAAAATCTGCCATAGTTGCGGTGGCTATTATTTTACTGTGTGTGGTGGTTGGCTGTCTGCGATTCAAGAAGACCGATATTTTAGCCGCTGTGGAATAGGAGGTACAAATGGAAATTATCGTAAAATCTGCAACAAAGTATATTAAAAAAGCCCTGATATTAGACGATGTAAATATACAACTGACCGGAGGCAAGATCTATGGTTTGAAGGGACCCAACGGGTCCGGTAAGACGATGCTCATGCGGCTACTCTGCGGCTTGATTCGTCCTACTTCCGGAGAGGTTTGGATCGACGGGAAGAAGCTGGGAAAGGATATGGATTTTCCGGAATCTGTAGGTCTCCTCATTGAAAATCCGGCATTCCTGCCCAACTATACCGGCTACGAAAATCTGGAGCTTTTGGCACAGATTCGTGGAAAGATCGGGGCCGATGAAATTTGTCAAAGCCTCCTGGAAGTAGGCTTAGATCCTCACGATCCGCGGAGATACCGGAAATATTCCTTGGGTATGAAACAACGTTTAGGAATCGCTCCTGCCATTATGGAGAAGCCGGACTTGCTCATTGTAGACGAGCCTACCAATGCCTTAGATGATAGCGGTGTAGAACAGATCTGTACCATTCTTCGCAGAGAACGGGAGCGAGGGGCATTGGTCGTCATAGCTTGTCACGATTCCCTCCTTTTAGAGACCCTCTCCGATGAAATTTACAAAATCTACGAGGGGAAGGTGACGAAGTGAAACGCTATGGAAAGCTCCTGATCATCTGTCTTGTGGTGCTACTTGCAGGACTGTGGTTTTGGCGGTACAAAAGCATGAATGATTATTATGCTTCCATTAACGATCACAGCATCTGTTATTATTCCATGGGTGAATTTGTAGAGGTTGGAGATAACTACATAGGAAATTATAATGGTTTGAATGGATACGGGTTTCGTGTTGACAAATTTGAAAT
>JAZREB010000343.1:0-2481 GCA_045660585.1 Faecousia sp.
TACTGCCATGGAGCATCCTCAGACCCAAGTGCAGGACAAGGAACAGCGGAAGATTTTGGAAGAAACCGGCGGTTTAGGCACTCCCGCCACCCGTGCAGATATCATTGAGAAGCTCTTCTCCGCCTTCTATATTGAGAGACGGGGCAAGGAGCTGGTTCCCACCTCCAAGGGTATGCAGTTGGTAGAATTGGCGCCCAAGGATCTCCGTTCTGCCACCCTCACTGCCAAGTGGGAGGATCGCCTGTCCCGTATTGCAAAGGGACAGGAAAAGGACTTTAAGTTTATCGAGGAAATGCGAGCCTATGCCGGGAAGCTGGTGAGCGATGTAAAGCGCAGTGAGGCAAAGTACACCCACGACAATCAGACCCGTAAGACCTGCCCCGATTGCGGAAAGTTCCTCTTGCTGGTCAAGGGCAAGAAGGGGGAAATGTTGGTCTGTCCCGACAGAGAGTGCGGTTATCGCAAATCTGTCACCCAGACCACCAATGCTCGCTGTCCCAATTGTTTCAAGAAAATGGAACTCCGGGGAGAAGGGGATAATCAGATGTTTGCCTGTGTTTGCGGCTACAGAGAAAAGCTCTCTGCCTTTAAAGAGCGCAGAGCTTCTGCCGGTGCCGGCAAACGTGATGTGCAGAACTATCTGCAAAATCAGAAGAAGGAAGAGCCTAAGAACAATGCTATGGCAGATGCACTGGCACAGTGGATGGCTCAGAATAAAAAATAATCCCAATTGCTCATAGGAGGACATAACTATGACTTTATTTGTAATCGGCATTGTTGCAACCATTGCTCTGTTCCTGGTGCTGGGCATTACCCGTGGCACCAAGGTGGAGTGGAAGATCAACAAGAAACAGCTCTTGGCGATTCTTGGACTTGTTATTATTTTGCTGTCTTGCTATGTATCCGTTCCCACGGGTCATACCGGTGTTGTGACTACCTTCGGTAGAGTAGAGAACTATACCCTGGAAGCCGGTGTACACTTTAAGCTCCCTTGGCAGGAGGTTGTTAAGATGGACAACCGTGTGCAAAAGAGCACCTTGGATATGTCTTGTTTCTCTTCCGATATTCAGGAAGTCTCTATGACCTATACCGTGAACTATCAGATCAGCAAGCAAGATGCCATGACCATCTATAAGACCATCGGTACCGACTACTATAACACCGTCATTGCTCCGTGCATTACGGAAGCTGTTAAGATCGTTACTGCTCGCTACAATGCAGAGGAACTGATCTCCAGCCGTAGCGATATGGCAAGCGAGATCGAAGGCGTTTTGGAAGAAAAGCTCCTGCAGTACAATATCGAGCTGGTAGGTACTTCCATTGAAAATATGGACTTTACAGATGCCTTTACCGATGCTGTTGAAGCCAAGCAGGTTGCAGAGCAGAACAAGCTCCGCGCAGAAACCGAAGCCGAGCAGAAGGTTATTGAAGCCAATGCCGCCGCAGAGATCAAGAAGGTGGAGGCAGATGCCGCCGCTTACCAGATCGTCACCGCCGCAGAGGCAGAGGCCAAGGCAAACCGTGAGATCGCAGAATCTCTGACACAGGCTCTCATCGACTACACCTACGCCCAGGCATGGGACGGCAAGCTCCCCACCTTTATGACCGGGGAGAACGGTATCGTTCCCTTTATGAACGTGGATTCCATGGTTGAGGATGCAACCGCTTCCACCACACCTGCTGAATAATCTTTAAGCAATGTGCCCATAGAGCAGAGCCTGTTCTATGGGCACAATGACAAATATAAGGGAGGGAATGACGTTGTTTCGGATGAAGGATAAGGTGGCTGTTATAACCGGTGGGGCACAGGGGATCGGCAAGTGCATTGCAGAGACCTTTGAAAAATACGGTGCCAAGGTGGCAATGATCGATCTGCAGGAGAATCCCTATTTTGTAGGGGATCTGGCTCATCGGGAGACACTGGAACGGTTCTCGGCTCGGGTCATAGACGACTTCGGAAAGATCGACTTTCTCATTAACAATGCTATGCCGAAGATGTGTGGCATTACGGAAGGGAGCTATGAGGATTTTGAATATGCTCTCAAGGTAGGGGTAACGGCACCCTTCTACCTTGCAAAGCTCTTTGCTCCCCACTTTAATGAAGGTGGCAGTATCGTCAATATTTCCTCCTCTCGTGACAGAATGAGCCAGCCGGAGACGGAGAGCTACACTGCCGCAAAGGGTGGGATCTCCGCTCTTACCCATGCGCTGTCTGTTAGTTTAGCAGGGAAGGTACGGGTCAATTCGATCTCTCCCGGCTGGATCGAGACAGGGGATACCCTTTACAAAGGTGCGGATGCCCTGCAACAGCCTGTAGGCAGGGTAGGTGAGCCTATGGATATTGCCAATATGGTACTCTATCTATGCTCTCCCATGGCAGGATTTATACCCGCAGAAAATATCTGCATCGACGGCGGTATGACCAGACAGATGATCTATCATGTCGACCATGGGTGGAATCGGGATGTATAATAAAAATAA
>JAZREB010000344.1:0-1414 GCA_045660585.1 Faecousia sp.
GAGCCTACCCCGCCATTCCCAAGATCCCTGCAGTAGACGGGATCTTCGGCTCCCAAACAGAAGCCGCCCTTCGGAAATTCCAACAGATCTTCGGGCTCACCGTAGACGGGATCATCGGAAAGGCCACATGGTACCGCCTGGTACGGCTCTATGTAGGAGTCAACTCCCTGGCAGAATTAGAGTCGGAGGGTCAGACCTTCTACGCCGTTAACTGGCAGGATCCCGGTCTTTTGCAAGAAGGTAGCCGTGGGCAAAATGTGCGGAAACTGCAGTTCATGCTACGGGTCTTGTCCCAGTATATCGATACCATTCCCCCTGTGGAAGAAGACGGCATTTTCGGCCCCCGTACCAAGGCCGCAGTCATAGCCTTCCAGAGCTTTGCAGGGCTGACTCCCGACGGAATCGTCGGCCCCGTCACATGGAAAACCCTCTATGATCGCTCCGCTTCCATCGCCTCCGCCGACCGCCGTTTAGAGGGGCAATACCCCGGTACCGTCCTAAAACAAGGTTCCACCGACTACACAACAGGGTAGAGAATAAATCATAGATATGAGAAATCACAGTTTGTCCTTCTACACTATATTGTATCAAATTAAAGGAGGAATTTATGCGCGTTGCGAAACAACCGGAAAACACACCCGTTACGGATCTGCAAGAAATGCTCCGTCTTATAGATCCTACCCTTAGTTTAGGCTACGACGGACAATATGGCACGGAAACCGCCAATGCTGTCTCCGCCTTCCAAACCGCCAAGGGTCTGCCCGTCACCGGAGAAACCGACCAGGAAACATGGGATGCCATCCGCAGAGAATACAAAGAACAGCAGGTCTATAAAGGCCCTGCCCATCCCCTGCTCCTTGTCCTGCAACCGGATCAGGTCATTGAGAGGGGCTCGGATAATGTCCACCTCTATGTTATGCAGGGAGCCCTGACAGCCCTGGGACAATTCTATGAGGATCTGCCCACCTTTGCCGTAACCGGCACCTTAGACGAACCCACAGCACAAGCGGTGATCTGGTTCCAGGATCGCGCAGGCCTACCGCAAACCGGCAACATTGACAAAAAGACCTGGGCATATTTAGCCCACGAATACCGCCAAATCGTCGGCGACGGAACAGGCACCTTCCCCATCCGCACCAAGACCCAATAGATTGTTATAACACCAAACCAAAGTTTATCGCTCCCTTGGAGCGAATGATATCCGTTCCTTACAGAACGGATGATATACCCTATGCGTATGATATCTGCGTTGCAGATGATATACGCTACGCGCATGTCGGTGTGGCTTACGCCACTAAATAAAATAAATAATGGGCTTTAACCCATATTTTAATCCGTGCCCCTTGGGGCACACATTCATGCCTCGCCTTGGCGAGGTATATCATACCGTAGGTATATCATGCCCCACAGCCGT
>JAZREB010000345.1:0-10830 GCA_045660585.1 Faecousia sp.
GGAGTATTGACGATGTTATATGCGGTACCGTCCCCTGCGTTAAGTCTGATCTCACCACCAACAGTCTGACCGGTCGGTCTCTGGAGGAGCTGCATCAAAGACAGGCTGGTAACGGATTTACCGCAACCGGATTCGCCGACAACACCGACGGTGGAGCACTTGGGGATCTCAAAGGTGATACCATCAACTGCCTTAACCGTACCGATGTCGGTGAAGAAATAGGTGCAAACATTGTCGAACTCTACGACATTATTGCGGTCTTTCATACGGGTCGTGTAGAGTTCGGGGTTCTTTGCTGCTTTCGCCCGATTCTTCTCGAGCTTAGAAGTCAGCTTGCGATTGAATTTGGAAATACGGCGGGATTCTTTACCGGAGATATAGGAATCTTTCTGCTTGTTCTTCTTAAATAATGCCATTTCGATTCCTCCTTATCTCTTCATTTTGGGGTCAAATGCATCGCGTAAACCGTCGCCGACAAAGTTGAAGGAAATAACGGTTAAGCAAATCATCAGACCAACGGGGAGCCAGATATAAATATATCTGCCAAGGTTTTCATTCAGACCGGTAACGAACTCGATCATGTTGCCCCAAGTGGGGATGGGGTACTTAACGCCCAGACCCAGGAAGGACAGAGAGGACTCGGTCAGAATAACACCACCTAAGCTACCGGTAGCGGAAACGATAAGCTGAGGCATAACATTGGGAACCAGGTGTCTGAAAATACGATGACGAACCTTGGTGCCGGTTGCTTCTGTTGCGACCATGAATTCCTGCTCACGGAGGGACAGGATCTGACCACGAACCAGACGAGCAACGCCTGCCCAGCTCAGAATGCCGAGGACAGCCATCATGACATAGAGTCTGACAATCTTATCCATTCTCATAGCATCCATATAGCCACCCAGGATGATCAGGATGGGGTAGTGAGGGATACAGTAGAAGATCTCTACCAGTCGCATAACAAGAGTATCGACCCAGCCACCGAAGTAGCCTGCAATACCGCCCAATACAACACCGATGACCATGGAAAGAATGACAACAACGAAGCCAACCATCAGGGAGACTCTGCCGCCATACATCATTCTGGCCAGCATATCCATGCCGTTGCCGTCCGTGCCAAGGGGATGATCCTTAGTCATGGGAGCATAAGCCTTGTTGACCCAGAATGCGCTGTTCCGTCTGATGTTATAGGTGCCGGTGTTAGATTGAACATCAATCGTGAGGGTTTCTTCCTCAATGACAACTTCGCCGTTCTCGTCGACCTTATCAATCAGGATTTCCTCGCCCTGTTCATCGAAGGAAATATCCTTCTGAACAAGACCCCAAACCATGGTGCCCTTCTTCTCGTTGGCTGCATCCATGGTGGTCATAATGTCCGCAAGAGCGTCAGCAAACTCAACAGAGAAGGTATCCTGGGCATTGGCATCAACCAAGCTGATATTGGTAAGAACCGCAATGGTAGTACCATCTGCGTTAACAATGCCACCATTATCCTCATTGACATGATACGCAACACCATCAACATCAAAGGTCCCACCGGATCTCTCATTGAGGAGAGCCTGCGCCTTCAACTCGGCAGAGATAACAGATTCTTGATCAGCAATTTTGAAGGAGTAATCCGTAAACAGGGATACAGGTTCTGTATCCTCAACGATCTCCAGAACATATTCGCTGGTGGAAACCATCTTCATAGCGTAGACAGTGCCATCCTTGGCTGTGAAAGCATTGACACCGGTGGCTACCGCATTGGTAGCAGCTTCGATCATGGCATCGTCAGCCCCCTGTAATCCAAGGATAGAGGGCTCGGCGCTCTCCAGTCTGTAAGCCAGCTTACTGAGCTTAACAGCATTGTAATTAGCGCCGTTATACTCAAAGGTAGCTACAGTCTCAGAGCCCTTAATGGTAGTAAATGCCTGGTTAGCGGCAGAAACAAGACCTGCATCGACCACAGAACCATCGTCTGCAAGAACTTCCTGTGCATCGCCGATTTTCTGGATCTCGGAAGCGATCACTACACTGCCAACATAACGACCATCTTCCCGATCGGAAAGATTGGACCACTGATATACATTATCACTGAGCTTGCTAAGCAGATAATAGGACATTGCGCTATCATGCTCGTAGAAAAATACAGAGTAAGGAGACTCTGCCTCAAGCATGGTGAGAATTCTGGAGTTGGTGCTACGGCGAACATCATCAGGAAAATCCTCTACGCCGGGAATGGGTACATGATTAAATTCCTTGTTAAAGTTTGCCGTTGCGTAAGGAATCTGCATATACTTGTAGTGTTTGAAAACCTCACTCTGTCCATAGGGGTAAAAGAAAGGTCCCAGGTAGCAGAAAATAAATATGGCAATCAGGACAATGAGGCCGATCATTGCAAGGCGGTTTCTGAAAAAGCGCTTTACAACAAGGCGAGAAGGAGACAGGACTTTAACACGTCTGCTGTCATCCAAGGCCTGCTCGCCGGATTTCTCTTGCTTCTGTGCTTCCACGGCTTTCCGCTTCAACGCTTCGTTTAAGCTATTTCTTTCCACAAAAGCACCTCCTTAATTCACGCGAACTCTGGGGTCAACCACTGCATACAGAATATCTGCAAGGAGAGTACCCACCAGTGTCAGAACGGTAGAGAACGCAAGATAGAACATGGTAAAGGGAATGTCGCCGCCCATCATGGATGCAAAGGAAGCCTGTCCAATGCCTTCGAAGCTGAAGAGCTGCTCGGTGATCATTGCACCGGAGAACAGACCGGGGAGCATGTTACCGATAATGGTAACGATGGGGATCAGTGTATTTCTAAAAGCATGGTAATTCATAACACGTCTCTCGGGCAGACCCTTGGAACGAGCTGTACGGATATAATCAGCGTTCAGAACTTCCAGAGTGTTTGTACGAGTGTAACGCATGAGGTCGCCCATGCCGACTAAAATCAAAGTCAAACTCGGCAAAATAAAGTGTTTTGCCATATCGATAAACTGCTCGAATTCAGACATAGTCAGGGATGCACCTGCAGTAACGGTACCATACATGGGAAGGATACCGCCAAAGATCATCTTAAGACAGGTTGCAACAAAGAACGACGGTAAGGAAATACCGATCAGTGCCATAACTGTAACGCTATAGTCCAGTACAGAGTACTGTTTTCGAGCTGCCCATATTCCCAATGGGATCGCTAACATAATTTCAAAGAAGAATACTATGACATTCAAGGCAAATGAATACCATATTTTGCTGGTAAATACCTTAACACAGGGCTGTGTATGGATCCAGCTGTCGCCAAAGTCAAAACGAGCTGCAGTACCCAGCCAATGGAAGTAACCACCTACAAGAGGCTTGTCCATGCCGAGCCGGGCGTTCATTTCATCGAGTAATTGTTCGTAGGATTTCGTTTGTCCTGCTTTCTGGGACATCTCTCTTGCTTTCTTCTCAGGGTAGCTTGCAGGTAAAGAGTACATAAGTCCATAAATGATAAACAAAACAAAGAAGAGGATCATTAGACTCAGCAGCAAGCGCTTTAGAATAAATTTGAACATATATACCTCTCCAACCTTTTCGTAGTAATGATTTGTAATGTATACGGCTCCGTATTAGGAGCCATATACATTACAAAGAAGAAATTATTGGAACAAAAATATGCAAAATTGCTCCAAGTTCCGTGCCCCGTTAAGGGCACGGAACGAGTTTAGTTATAAGCGCAATGACTCAAACCGGAAATTAATACATCTCCAGGAGTTCGATGTCGTTCATCCAGCCCCAGAAAGGAGTCTGGTCCTTGGTCATGGTATCCATGTTGATACGCTCAGCGGAGAAGCACATGCCAAGCTTTCTCTGGTAGGTAGCAAGCTCAACGCCCCAATCCATGATCTCATCCAGAGCATCTCTGTACAGGGACTTACGGTAAGCCTGGTCAGCGGAACCACGAGCGGTCATGATGAGGCTATCCAGTTCGTCGGAGGTGATGTTGTACTTGTTGGAGCCGGTGCCGCCTTCAATGCCAACACCGTTGCTGGAGTGGTAAACCTGGTACATGTCGGGATCAACAGTGGAGCCCCATGCAGCTGCCCACAGCTCGTGCTGGTTGGCATCCTGAGTATCCCACAGATAGTTGGAGTCAGAGGGGTCGTTGATGATCAGGTTGATGCCGATGGTCTCAAGAGCATTGTGGCCATTGGTAGCAACACCGAATGCGGGGTGGTCGCCCTTGCCGTCGGCAGGAACGATGAGTTCGTACTCGAGGGAAGCGCCTTCGGGAGCAGCGGTGAACTTCTTGGTAGCCTCGTCGTAGGTGTAGCCTGCAGCCTTGAAGAAGCCAACAGCAGCTTCGATAGCAGCGGCATAACGCTGTTCCTCGGTCATCTCTGCGGTGTAGATGGGGTTGCCATCAACGTCAACAGAGTATGCTCTCTGGTAGCCCTCGTCAGTTGCACGGGGAGCTGCCCAAGAGGTGTTGGAGATGGGGTATTCGATAACGTCTGCCAGCTCGCCATAGTAGGAAGCAACAGAGGAATCACGGTATACGGACAGAACAGTCATCAGGCCCTTACGCAGGTTCTTGGAAGCCTCGGAGCCGGGGTCGCCGCCAACGTTAACGTTGGTAGCATTGATGCCGATGTAGCCGTAGCCCAGGTTGTCGGTCAGAACGGTAGCGATAACGTCGCCGCTGACCAGCTCACCGTTGGTGTTGTAGCCCTTGATGACATCAGCAACCTCGGTGTTGAGGGAAATCTCGCCGCCGTCCAGAGTGCCCTGAACGATACCGGAGATACGGTCGGAGTTGGAAACTTCCTGGAACAGGATGTTCTTGATCTTGGGCTGGCCAGCGAAGTAGTTCTCGTTAGCCTCGAAGGTTACGATGCCGTTCTCGAAGGAGACGAACTTGTAGGGGCCTGCGCCCAGGGGCTTGGTCATGCATTCTTCGGAACGCAGCTTGGACAGATCGCCCTTAGCAAAGCCGAACTGGTTGTTCTCATAGTCGAACATGTCGGGGTTGCCGTAGTAGTGCAGAGGAGCAACAGTGATGCCCATCTGATAGATAGCGGGAGCGTCAACTCTGGTGGTATGGACACGAACGGAGTTGTCGGAGGTCTTGGTGATACCGGAGATGTTGGGAACGCCTTCGCCAACGTTGACACCTGCTCTGTAAGCGTCAGCCTTGTCACCCAGCTCAGCGTAGATGAAATCAGCGATGGAGGTAACAGCCTTTTCGTAGTTGATGCCGTTGTCAGAGATGTCGTAGCCGTATGCTTCGACCATCTGAGTGAACATGGTAGCAGCGTCGGTTGCTTCGTAGCCCCACAGAGCAACTGCGGAGGGGAAGTCAACTGCGCCGTAATCTGCACCGTAGTTCTCGAGAACGTAGTCAGCGATTTCCTGGCAGAACTTCTCGCCTGCTGCATAGAATGCAGTCCAGAATGCGTCGTACTCTTCCTGAGAGATCTCGCCGAGATCGGTAGCGCCTTCGCCCAGAGACAGGATAACGTCGGTCTTGGACATCATGGAGTTACGATACTCTTCCATGCCCTCGATGGGAACAGCATAGAAGGTGCTGGAGCCATCATAGGTGGGGTCAGCCAGGGTGTACATGCTGAACAGAACGTCGTCAATGGTGATGGGCTCGCCATCGGACCACTTCAGACCCTTGTTCAGGGTGATGTCATAGTCAACAGTGCCATCAGCATTCTCGGTGACCTTCAGGTCAGCGATGCCATGATAGGTGTAGTCAGTGCCGTTGTATGCACGAACTTCGCCCTCGATGCCATTGTAGACGGGGTTGCCTTCACGGTCGATGCCGAGCAGGCCAATGCTGGTCATGCCGACAACGTCCTGGTCGTAGCCGCTGTCAGCGAAGAAGGGGCTGAACTTCTGGGAGAACTTGTCGTATGCGATAACGAGAGTATCTCCGCCGGTGTAAGCCTCTTCCTTTTTGCCACAAGCGCTGAACAGAGTAGCGATCATGCTCAGGACAAGCAGCAATGCAAGGATTCTGGAATACTTTTTCATTTTATTTCCTCCTAATTTTTTATATTCGCCCGTTAAAAACGGTAAGAATCACTGTTGAGCATCGGACTGTGCCGAATGCTGTGGGGGACGTTCCTCCATGGCGAATTCCTTATGTGCAGAGAAAAGGAACCATGCAAGAATCATCCGCAGAAGAGCCATAGCCATCATACTCCATTCCCCTACCCCCGGGGTCTCAAGGATGAGATACACAGGGATCACAAGGACGGAGAGGATGCTCACGATCAGTAAAAAGACACCTGCTCTCTGTAATCGGAAAAGGATCTTATCCCTATGCTCGCGGATGACCTCACGGTCTCTTGCTGTAATGATACGATAGATCGCAGTTCCAAAGAGATACAGAGGAATGACTGTAAAGCCATGGGGAATAAATACGTAGATCCGATTGAGATAGTCATTGTGCACGATCATAGGTAACAGAACCGTCACCAAAAGCAGGATCGTCAGGATCACAAGACGGGTAAGGTGTTTTTTTACAGTTGCGAAGGGCTCTGTGAAGCGGTAATATGAGCCGCAATAGGTGACCTTCTCACGGAGCTTTCCATGGCGGTCAAGAATCGTCTCGATACGATAATCCTTCGTATATTTTCTCGTGACCATAGTGCCTCCTATAGCAGATCCATTCCAAGGCCGAAAATTACAGCGACATTATAGCACAAATTGTACAAATAATCAATACAAAATTTTATTTTTTATTCTTTTCTATAAATACTCTCCTTTTATTGGATATCTTTTTTACATTTTTTCAGTTTTTATGGTTTTTTTCGTAAAAAGCATCATTCAAAAAGGAAAACATTTCTGATTTTGGTAGCTTAACTTTCGTTCCGTTGTGAAATTCACCAAAAATTTAAAATATCCGGAAAGGTGATTTACAGGTCTTCTGTCAGGAGCATACCCCCGGGTAATATCTCCATACGATCTCCAAGAACCGTCCCATAGGCAAAGAGGATCTTTCCTTCCCAGGGAAGTTCCCAAGGAGTCGTTCCCATATTGGCTCTGATCCGAAGAGATTTCTCTCCAAGAGTCCTGCAATAGCACAGTTTGCCCTCCCGGGCGAAGGCCACCGAGATATCTCCCCTCTGTAGAGGAAGAAGCGCCTTTCTCAGAGACGATAAGCGGATAAAGTATTCCCGTAGCGTTCGGTCTTCCTTACCCCAGGGGTAGGTTTTCCGGCAGAAGGGATCTCCCCCACCCTGTAATCCCGCTTCGTCCCCATAGTAGATAGAGGGGATCCCCGGCAGGGTAAACTGCAAAAAGGCCGCCATTTTAAGCCTCTCTATCCCGAGTGCATACTTCTCCGGAGTCATCAGCTCTCCACCACGGCTGTTATCCTCTTCCCCACCGCCTAAGACGGTCAGGATCCGTGGTCTGTCATGGGAGCTCAGGAGGTTCATAACGCATTGGAGTACTTCGGGAGGATAATTTTCCGCCAGAGACAGGATGCTCTCTTTAAACTCGGTTCCGTCATCCTTCCCTGTGACGAAATCGATGATTGCCTTTCGCCAGGGGTAATTCATAACGCTATCCAACTCTCCGTCTACAAAGTACCGTCTGGATACACCGTAGGCACGTTTGTTGGAGGCGTCCTCCCACACCTCCCCAATGAGGAATGCATCGGGGTTCAGGGAGCGAATTTTTTCCTTTAGACAGAGAATGAAGGCATCGGGCAACTCGTCGGCCACATCCAGACGGAAGCCGTCGGCTCCCAACTTCATCCAGTGCTCTACCACGGAGTCTTCCCCATGGATAATATATTCCAAATAGCCGGGCTCAAGTTCCTGTACACAGGGTAATGTTTTGATCCCCCACCAAGCCTCGTAGTCGTGAGGATAGTCTTTGAAGGTGTACCAGCTACGGTACGGGGACTCGGGATCACTGACGGCGCCATGTCCGAACCGTCCCTTGGCATCAAAGTAAATACTGTCATCTCCCGTATGGGAAAAGACACCGTCCAAGATCACACGGATCCCCAAAGCATGGGCGCTGTCGCAGAGATCCCTGAAATCCTGCTCCGTTCCCAACATAGGATCCGGTCTCTTATAGTCGGCAGTATCATAGCGATGATTGGAAAATCCCATAAAGATTGGGTTCAGATATAGTATATCTACACCCAGTTCTTTTAAATACGGAAGTTTTTCCCGAATTCCCTTAAAATTTCCTCCGAAAAAGTCATTGTTCCAATGACCCTGTTCGTCGGGGCCGTATCGGGGCAGATCATCCCAATTTTCGTGGAGGGTAAAGGGCTCCAGTTTCTCTGTCAGATCCGATTCCCCGTAGCGATAAAACCGATCCGGCAGGATCTGATAGAGAGTGACTCCCTTGGCATACTCCGGGACGGTAAAATCCCGTGGCAGGAAGCTAAGCTGCCATTTTTCCCCCTGTTCCATATTGGTTTGGTCACCCTGACGGAACAGACGGAAGCTGTCAGCTTCTTTAAAAACACGGAACCAGTAGAAATACAGCCCCGGTTCCATGGTAAAGCTCCCCTGCCAGTGACCGTAGTTCCCTTCCCCCTGAGAAAGAGCAAAGGGAACCTCCTTGCAGAGCTGTCCGTCGGGATCCTCTAATATCAGGCTTACGCCTACAGCCCCTACAGTATTGGGAACAAAAACGGTCATTTTACAGATTTCCCCCCTTCGGAGAGTTCCGAAGGGGGTCTTGTGTTGAGGATCCCTACTGTTATAATGGATCCTCATAATTTACTTGTTCAGGTACCAAATATTGTCTGCATACTCCTCAACAGCACGGTCGGAGGAGAAGAGACCTGCCTTGGCGATATTTGTCAGGGACATATTGCCGAACTTCTTTTCATCGCGGTAGGTTTCCTCGATGTCTCTGTGAGCACGGGCATAGTCTGCAAAGTCTGCCACGGTCATGTAGGGATCGGCGGTACCGAAACGGTTGGTCAGCAGACAGCTTACCAAATCGTCGAAACGCTGTCCCAGAATGCCGGAGGTCAGCATATTGAGAACCTCCCGCAGTTCCTCGGTGAGGAACTCGTTGGGATTGTAGCCACGCTGCCAGAGTTCTTCTGTCTCGTGAGCCTTCATGCCGAAGAGGAAGATGTTCTCGTCACCAACCTGCTGGTGGATCTCTACGTTAGCACCGTCCAGAGTACCTACGGTAACTGCACCGTTGATCATGAGCTTCATGTTGCCGGTGCCGGAGGCTTCCTTGCCCGCTACAGAGATCTGCTCGGAAATATCCGCGGCGGGAATAATGATCTCTGCAAGAGAGACCTTGTAGTCTTCGATAAAGACAACCTTCAGCTTGTCTCGAACATCTGCATCGTTATTGATGAAATTGGAAACGGCGCAAATAAGGCTGATGATCTGCTTTGCGCGGATATAGCCTGCGGAAGCCTTAGCCGCAAAAATAAAGGTACGGGGTACATAGTCCCCCTTGGGGTTGGCCTTGATCACGGTGTACAGGTGGAGCACATGGAGAATGTTCAGGAGCTGGCGCTTGTACTCGTGGAGGCGCTTGATCTGAATGTCGAAGATGGAATCGGGATCAACACGGACACCGTTCTGCTTGGCAATCAGGTCTGCAAGGCGAGCCTTGTTAAACCGCTTGATCTCCCGGAGGTTCTTGAGAACCGTGGTGTCATCATGGTACTGCAGGAGCTTTTCCAGATCCCGTGCATCCCGCTTGAAGCCGTCGCCGATGATATCGGTGAGGTAGTCGGTGAGCTTGGGGTTGGACTGGCACAGCCAGCGACGGTATGCAATACCGTTGGTAACATTGATGAAACGATCGGGGGTGATCTGACAATAATCACGGAAAATGCCATTACGGAGAATATCCGTATGGAGCATGGAAACACCGTTGACCTTGTGGCAAGCGGCAAGGCAGAGATTTGCCATGCGGATCTCGCCGTTGGCGATAACTGCCATGTAGTCGATTCTGCCCCAGTCGTTGGGGTATACGGTGTTCAGATGTGCAACCAGTCTGCGGTTGATCTCACGGCAGATGGAATAGACACGGGGAAGCTGTTCGCTGAACAGATCTACGCTCCAACGCTCCAGAGCCTCGGACATAACCGTGTGGTTGGTATAGGACAGAGTCTTGCAGGTAATGGTCCATGCATCGTCCCAGCCGTAGCCATGTTCATCCATGAGCAGGCGCATAAGTTCGGGAACACAGAGTGCGGGGTGGGTATCGTTAATATGGATCGCTACCTTGTCTGCAAGATTGTCATAGGTGTGGTATTTCTTAAAGTGACGCTTCAGGATGCTCTGCAGGGAAGCAGATACCAGCAGGTACTGCTGTTTCAGGCGCAGGCGCTTACCCTGAATGTGGTCATCAGCGGGATAGAGAACCTTAGAAATGGTCTCTGCCATGGCATTCTGCTCCAAAGCACGGACATAATCGCCACGGGAGAAGGCCGCCATATCAAAGCTCTGGGGGAGCTTGGCACTCCACAGGATCAGACGGTTGACCGCATCGCTGTCGTAGCCGGAAATAAACATATCGTGGGGAACGGCGGTTACTGCATTGTAGCCAACCTGTGCCACGCGGAAACGACCGGTCTCGTCTACCCATTCCCGGACCTCGCCACCGAACTTGACTTCTACAGCATCATCCTGACGGGGGCGGAGCCATACATCGCCCATTTCCAGCCAGTTGTCGGGGAATTCCATCTGCCAACCGTCAACGATCTTCTGACGGAAGATGCCGAACTCATAGCGGATGGAGTAGCCGGTGACGGGCATGCCCAAACCGGTAGCGCTGTCCATATAGCAGGAAGCGAGTCTGCCCAGACCGCCGTTGCCAAGACCGGCATCCGGCTCCATGGCGCAGAGCTTCTCG
>JAZREB010000346.1:0-4179 GCA_045660585.1 Faecousia sp.
AGCTCCGTGGCCCCGGTGATTTCTTCGGTTCCCGTCAGCACGGCCTTCCCATGTTCCGGGTCGGGAACCTCTCCCAGGATCTGGATATCCTGAAGGATGCACAGGAAGCGGCGGCAAAAGTCATTTCCGCTAACGCACCCCTGCCCCCTGCCTTGGAGAAGCGGATCCGTTTTCTGTTAGAACAGGAAGGAACTCTTAACTGATACCTTGCATTTTCTTATACAAAACATCCAAAAATCTCTATCGGTAACCATCTGTTCCTTGGATTTTTTAGAGTTTGTTCCAAAATTCAAAATTTCTCATTGTACATTTGGAAAAAATGTAGTAAAATAGATTAGATAATATTATAAACGGAGGCTTATACTCTATGAAGAAACCCATCGTATTAGTGATCATGGACGGCGTTGGTCGTGGCGACGGTGGCAGCGGTGATGCTGTTGCAGTGGCAAAGACCCCTGTCCTTGACAATTTGTTCGCTACCCGTCCCTACACCTGGCTGAAGGCTCACGGTTCCGCTGTCGGTCTTCCCAGTGATGATGATATGGGCAATTCCGAAGTCGGACATAACGCCCTCGGTTGCGGTCAGGTATACTCCCAGGGTGCAAAGCTCGTCGGCGAGTCCATCGAAAACGGCGCACTCTTCGCATCCGAGACTTGGAAGGATCTGGTCGCCAATGCAAAGACCGGCAAGACCCTCCACTTCCTGGGTCTGCTGCCTGACGGTAACGTCCACTCCACCATCAGCCACCTGATTGCCCTCCTCCGCGAGGCCAAGGCACAGGAAGCCAAGAACGTCCGCTGCCATATCCTGCTGGACGGCCGTGACGTCCCCGCCACCTCTGCCCTTGAGTACGTAGAGCAGCTGGAAACTGTTCTGGCGGAACTGTCCGAGGGCGAATATTCCTACCGCATCGCTTCCGGCGGTGGCAGAATGAACATCACCATGGACCGCTACGAAGCTAACTGGAAGATGGTCGAAGACGGCTGGAACACCCACGTCCGTGGCATGGGTCGTCAGTTCGCAGACGCTAAGACCGCTATCGAGACCTTCCGTGCTGAGACCGGTTGCATCGACCAGGATCTGCCCGCATTCGTTATTGCCGAGAACGGCGAGCCTGTCGGTAAGATCGCTAACGGTGACAGCGTGATCCTGTACAATTTCCGTGGCGACCGTGCCCAGGAGATTTCCATTGCATTCGACCGCAAGGACTTCGACAAGTTCGACCGCGGTGATTACACCGGCGTACAGTTTGCAGGTATGCTGGAATATGACGGCGACCTCCATATCCCCAGCCGTTATCTGGTTCAGCCCCCCGTGATCCGCAACACCCTCACCGAGCTCCTGTGCCGGCATGGCATCCGTGAATATGCTGTTTCCGAGACCCAGAAGTACGGTCATGTTACCTATTTCTGGAACGGCAACCGTTCCGGCAAGGTCAGCGAGGAGCTGGAAACCTACGAAGAGATCCCCTCCGACGTGATCCCCTTCGAGCAGGCCCCTGCTATGAAGTCCGTAGAGATCACCGACAAGCTGGTTGCCGCAATGGAATCCGGAAAGTACGACTTCCTCCGCTGCAACTATCCCAACGGCGACATGGTCGGTCACACCGGCGTCATGGAAGCCGTTATTACCGCCATGGAATCCGTGGATGAAGGCCTCCGCCGTGTACTGGAAGCTGCCGACCGTCTGGGTTACACCGTCCTGATCACCGCCGACCACGGCAATGCCGATCAGATGACCGAAACCAAGAAGGGTAAGACCAGCATCCGTACCGCCCACAGCCTGAACCCCGTTCCCTTTATCGTCTATGACAAGGACACCGCTTACTCCCTGAAGGAAGGTAGCTTCGGCCTTGCCAACGTGGCTCCCACTGTTGCCACACTGTTTGGTCTGGAAGCACCTGCCTGTTGGGAAGAAAGCATCATCTAATCCAAACAGGAGGTATCACTATGCTTCGTCAAGAAACCGAATTAGGCAACATCAATGTAGACCTCAACGTCTACACCCAGATCGCCGGTAATGCCGCAACCAAGTGCTTCGGCGTAAAGGGCATGGCAATGCGTTCCATGAAGGACGGACTGGTCCATCTCCTCCGTCTGGAGTCCATGACCAAGGGCGTTTCCGTCCGCATTAACGAGGATCAGACTCTGTCCATCGATCTGCACATTATGGTAGATCTGGGTGTCAATATCCCCGTAGTTTGCAAGTCCATTATTTCCGAAGTCCGTTACATGGTTACCAAGCAGACCGACGCTACGGTCCGCGATGTCACGGTATTCGTTGACTCCATGACCCTTGGTTGAGAGGAAGGTGTAACATTGTGATGAATACCATAGGCGGCTCTACCCTCCGCACAATGCTCTTAGGGGCGGCTGCTATTGTAGAAAGTCGAAAACAACAATTAAATGATCTGAACGTTTTCCCCGTACCCGACGGTGATACGGGTACCAATATGAGCATGACCCTGAATGCCGCCGCCGCAGAACTGCAGAAGTTGCCGGAAGATGCAACCTTGACCAAGGTTGCAGATACCGCCGCTTCCGCCATGCTCCGCGGTGCAAGAGGTAACTCCGGCGTTATCCTTTCCCTGCTGTTCCGTGGTTTCTCCAAGAGACTGAAGGGCGAGGAAAAGTGTGACGGTGTTCTCTTAGCCGCCGCTCTGAAGGCCGGTGTAGAGGCCGCATACAAGGCAGTTATGAAGCCCACCGAGGGCACCATTTTAACTGTTTCCCGGGTTTCTGCCAACGATGCAGAGGCAAAGGCCGCCACCACAAACTCCTTCGAGGCTGTTCTGGAGGTCACTGTAAAGTCCGCAACCGTAGCACTGGCTGAAACCATGCGCCAGAACCCCGTCCTGGAAAAGGCCGGCGTCGTAGACGCAGGCGGTAAGGGCTGGCTCTGTGTTCTGGAGGCCATGCTGACCGTCGCTCGTGGCAAGACCATCGAGGCCGCCCCCGTAGCGACCGCCCCCGCAAAGGAACAGGCCGATTTTGCCGATTTCAATACCGAGGATATTACCTTCCAGTATTGCACCGAGTTCATCATCTCCCGTGAAAACAAGAAAGACCCCGAAAAGCTCCGTGCTTTCCTTGCCGGTATCGGTGATAGTCTGGTTCTGGTAGACGATGACGAGATCATCAAGGTTCACGTCCACACCAACGACCCCGGCAGAGCTATGAGCGCCGGCCTTCGTTACGGCTCCTTCGTTACCGTCAAGGTAGAGAACATGAAGCTCCAGCACTCCGACAAGGTAGTTGAGGAAGCCCCCTCCGCCACTGCCGAGCCCGCAGATTTCATTGCCCCCGCCGAAAAGCACTACGGCATGGTATCTGTTTGCGCAGGCGAAGGTCTGGCAAACATTTTCCGTGAGCTGGGCGCAGACCAGATCATCCAGGGCGGACAGACCATGAATCCCTCCACCCAGGATATTTTGCAGAAGGTCAATGCCACCCCTGCAGAAGTGGTCTTCGTCTTCCCCAACAACAAGAACATCATTATGGCTGCTCAGCAGACCGTAGAACTGACGGAAAAGAAGGTCATCGTCGTTCCTTCCAAGACCATTCCTCAGGGCATTACCGCTATGCTGAACTTTGACCCCGATGGAGAAGAAGAGGCCAATCTGGATGCCATGACCGCCGCTATGGCAAACGTCACCACTGTCCAACTGACCTATGCCGCCCGTGATTCCGATTTCGACGGACACAATATCCACGCCGGTGAATATCTGGCACTGTACGGTGGCGCCCTCTTCGGCAGTGACACCGATTCCACCGTCCTGCTGAAGGCCATTGCAAAGGAACTTGCCAAAGAGAGCAAGGAATTCATCACCATTTTCTATGGTGCCGATACCAACGAGGAACAGGCAGAAACCGCCGCAGAGATCCTGCGGAAATACTGCTTCGGTGCCGAAGTCTCCGTCCTCCGCGGCGACCAGCCCGTATACTACTACCTGATCTCCGCAGAATAAGTTTTCACAATACCGTCGGGTATTTGCCATGGGCAAGTACCCGATGGTTTTTTATTCCCCTGCCACACGCCTTCAAATTCCCGTTTAGCGCTCTGTTAGAGCGAGTGATGCACCCACCTGCGGTGGGCGAGATGCAGCGCACATAGTGCGCAGTGATGCGCCTGTGGCGTGATGCACCCTGCATTCGCAGGGCGTGAATGTGTGCCCCGAG